>JAKAQP010000009.1 GCA_021822485.1 bacterium | reverse complement strand
AAAAAACTTGGCTTCCCCATCATTCCGCTTACCATCATGCTGATTGAAGCCAACGCAATACCATAAGAAATTAAACCCAAAGCGCTTGGATCGCCGACATGCCACGCCACAGTTGTTTCGTTTCTTTACCAACCGTTGCCGAACATACGGCAACGTTATAATGTATCGTTTATATATGCCTAAATATTTTACGTCTCGCAACTAACTAAGATTATATATTATTATTGCGCAATATATCATGTCGCCGGCACTCGCCGTATCTTTATTATTAAAAGAATATTGCCATTCCCGTCTATATTTTATTATTATTGTATAAAATAAATTTTACGGCCATAATTTGGATAATATACTCAATATAAAATTTTGTCAAGCATAAAATCGTCAATTTGAAATAGCGTCAGGAACTCCGAAAGTCCAATTAACGTCAAAATTACTTCCATTTTCATATACAGGATTATGTTGGAATTCATAGCATGCATTGACCAGTTCGCAGGATAAGTATTTGCGAAGGATTTAGCCGGCATCATAAATCCAATCACCGCAAATAAAAGTGCAAATATCAAACTTATCCGAAAAGATGATGAATTAATTTTTAGTTCCATTTTTTCTCCTGTTTTTGTGTAAATTAAAGGCTATACCTTTCCATAAAAATTTACATACCGTTATCTTCTATTTAACTTTCATTAATGCCTGTTTTTGCAATATAATCTAACAAACTTTACCCCTTAAGCACATAAGCGAATTACGTTCCGATATAATAGTCAAACATCTGCCGTTATCTTATTCTATTGAACAATCGCGATCCAAAAAGGGCTTGACCCCGATATTGCCGTTGTCGTGCTGACGGGAGCGGAAGAAATAATCCCGTTGGTAATAGAATAGGATGAAACAGTGCCGTTGCCGCTATTTGTCACATAAACATATTTATCCGACGGGCCGACTGTTATCCCGAATGGCGCAGACCCCGATATTGCCGTTGTCGTGCTGACGGGAGCGGAAGAAATAATCCCGTTGGTAATAGAATAGGATGAAACAGTGCCGTTGCCTTTGTTTGCCACATAAAGAAATTTACCTGAGGGATCAATGGCATTAATGAAAGGGCTTGACCCCGACACCGGCGTTGTCGTGCTGACGGGAGCGGAAGAAATAATCCCGTTGGTAATAGAATAGGATGAATTTGTCCCCGAACCGGTATTCGCGACATATATGTAATTATCCGACGGGTCGATAGATATTCCCATTGGATTAGACCCGGGTATCGGCGTAGTTTCGCTAATCGGGTTGGATGAAAGCAATCCGTTAGAGATAGAATATGACGCAACAAAACCGTTATTCGGATTTGCCGAATTGCCGAAATATACAGCATATAAAAAATTATTTGTAAGATCAAGAATAATTCCTGCAATATTGTACCCCGTAATTTGGGTTGTTGTGCTTGCAGGACTGGATGAAAGCTCTCCATTTATAATAGAATACGTCGAGATATCGCCGTCAGATAAATTAGCTACATATGCAAAAGTGCCGGCGGGGTTTATTACAATTTTATTGGGGAAAGAACCCGATATCGCGGCAGTCGTGCTTACCGCACTGGAAGACAGCGCCCCGTTAGATATGGAATAAGTCGAAACGTCGCCAAGCTTACCATAGGAAACATAACCAAAACCGCCCGCTGGATTAATTGCTACCCATCTGGGCACTGACCCGGATATTGCTGTGGTAGTGGCAACCGGCGCAGACGAAAGCACCCCGTTAGATATGGAATAAGTCGAAACACTACCGGAACCGCTATTTGTTACTACGGCAAATTCCGGCGAAACGAAAGTTCCGCCTGTTGTACCGCTTCCACAACCCGATAATGAGAAAGCAGTTCCAATTAAAAACACAAAAAGCATTGCAAGTCCAATAATTTTGGTTTTCTTTGCAAAAAAAGTAAATCCTTTCATCTCATCCCCCATTTTGATAAGTTTAGTTAAATTAATATTAATTAAGTAACCTGAAATAACTTTGCTACTCTACCTAAGTCAAGGCAAATTTTTTAGCGCCTAAGGCAGGGTGACTTCCTTCCTTTTTTTAAAAACTCGTTTCCCAAACGGGACCTTTATATGGAAAAAATTGTCTTCCCTTCGTAATATTTTTAATCTCCGTTACCTCCGCCGAACCGGCATCCGACACCCAGACGTTGCCGGTTTTATCGATGGCAACATAATTAGGCCACTTGCCGGTTTTAAACTTATTAAGTATTTTCCCACGGCGGTTCAACTTGTAAACATAGTTGGAATTTATACATGCGATAAACATTGTACCAGTGGTGCTTAAAGCGATGGAGTAAGGATTGCCTTTTAAATAAACCTTGCCTATAAATTTTCCGTTTTTTGTAAATTTCATTACCTCGTCGGTATAGTATGTCGTCACGTAAATGTTGCCTTTTTTGCCGATTGCCATGCCTTCAGGCTTATTTCCCGCCTTAAAAACGGATATAATTTTGCCCTGCGGAGATAATTCCGTTATCGTGCCCTTTTTTAAAAAGTTTGCGACATAAATATCGCCAGATTTATTCAAAGCAACGGTATAAGTCGATTTTCCCGCAGGAAATACCTTTAAGATTTTTAAGGAGCGGCTTAATTTGACGATATGACCCGCATGAATCGGAGCGACATAAATATTACCGTCAGGCCCTATAGCGATTCCGCTTGAAGTTATCCCCGTAAAAACCTGCTTTAAAAACTTGCCGGATTTGCTAAATTTTATTAAATAGCCGCTTCCCGTCGTTACATAAATATTGCCGTTTCTGCCTATAACTACCCCTGAAGGCGCCCAATCCGCCGCTAAACTCTTTGTATATTTTCCGGAATTACTGAGTTCGATTACGTTATTAAAACCGCCGACCGCAACATATATGTCGTTGTTTTTTGATACAGCCATTCCATAAGGGGATCTCGCCAATGGGGGACTCCCAATCTTGATGTTTCTAATAACTATAATGTCTGCGCCAAACTTATAATGATAGAATAACGCGCTGACGATTATAAGAACAACAAAAAGAAACATAGTCGCTATAACTGCTTTTGGTTTTTTCATCAGCCCGCGCGCGCAAATAAAATAAGTTTAAAATATCTTAAAATGCCCACACGAATGCCGTGCCGAGCGCGTATATTTTATTATGGTATGCGTAAACGGGAACGGATGTCGGCGCCGGATTAGTTTCGCCTGTCGATGGAACCGGATAACTGAAACTGTCCAATCCTTTGCCGGTTATCACCGTGCTTGCCCACAATTTTAATCTTATGGTTTTCGAAAATTTATGCGTGAAGTTTAAATCAAACTCCGTTCCTATATTGTGGCCTCCGAACATCTGATAGTTGGTTCCATTGATATTAAGCGCCGTTTTAAGCCACCTTGCATATATAACCGATTCCCTCAATGAATTATTGCCCGGCAGGTGCTCTTTTATATATCCCATTATTGCATATCTGTTGGCAAGGTCGGTACTCATAGGGATAGGTCCATACATATACGCCATTCCTGGAGCGGATATCTGTATAGCTTGATAACCGTCTATCACGTCGCCGAAAAACGTCGAATTATTTTCAAGCTGAGAAAAGTACGTAAAATCGTAATGACCTGCCGCAATTGGAGAGCCTGCGCCGAATTTGCCGCCTATGGTCAAAGGAAAATAAGGGGTATTCAGCAAAGTCTGCGCCGTCAAATAAATATCCCATGAATCTATCTTGTCCTTTCCGCCGGCATTGTAAACGGGAAGAGGTATAATAGTAGACGCGGATAGATTTATATTTGGCACACCGTTTGCATAGTAAACGGATGCGGGAGAAGAAAGCGGAGTAACGGCTTTAGCCGCAAGGTTTGACGATGGAACTACGCTTCCCCGAAAATAATCGAACTCCCCGCTTACCACTGTCCCCGAATCATTTGAGTATGTGGCGCTCAAACCCCCGAAGGTTACATTTAAAGTCGGATAATCGGCGTTTTCGCTCTGAGCGGTTGAGCCGTTAGTGAATGCGCCGGGATATACACTTTCTTGATAACCCACGGCTGCCGGCTGAAAATAAGCCCCCCACTGATTTAGATGCGCCTCGGAAATCCAAGCGCTGCCTGTTATATCGTTTATAGGCTTTCTCAATACCACGGCTAAGAGCGGCATTGTACCCATCTGAATATGCGTATAAGCAGCATTTGGAGGAGGATACACCCCTGCTGAGGCGCTATAAAGTCCGTTTCCGGCTATTGTCTCATTTCCTATTAAAACGCCTCCGAATACCGCCCATTTTTTATTATCGACGGGAAAATAATCCCCTATCGCATCGGCATACGTATTCATAGCTATACCGAGGCCTAAATACACCGGCATCCTGCCTATAAGAAATGCTCCGGCAGGAGTCATAAGCCGCAAATAAGCCTGTTTTAGCCCAAAGGTGTTGAAATCATGGTTAAATCCTACCGGCGCCGGGGTAAAACCAAAATTCTGCCAGCCGTTTGATCCATATCCGTTACCAGCTAATCCCGTAGGAATATAATCATTGGTCAAATCAACCTCGGTAAAAAGTGTTGCAAGCGGTTCATTATACACTTTGGGTCCATAACTGATTTTCGTGAACAGTCTTAATGCCTGAAAAAATGTTTGAAACGTGTTGTTGTCTGGATATTGGGATAAAGAATTGAAATATTGAACTTGATTCATTGACCAATATCCTTTCCCTACATAATACCCGGACAAACTTACGCCGATGCCGTCCTTCTTATATCCCGCCCCGAATGAATTTTTTACGGGATAAAAACACCAGATTAATAACGAAAAAATCATCAGGGCCAAGCTTAATCTAACCTTAAGCCGCTTATCCATCGCTATCCTCCTCACCATTGCGGTTTTTATAAAATAATTAATAAATGCGCGTCTAAAAAAACCTAAAAAATTATACAGCCAAAAGCGGCGAACCGCCCTTAAAATTTACTTTAATATGCACATGTTTACGCGTTTAAGGCGGTCCGTTGCCTTCGGCCATACGGCTGACTACTCTCTAACACCTTCATTATTTTTTTTAATTTATTTAATTTAAAGTTAATCCAGCGGTAAAGAGCAAAAAGCTTAAGTGGCGAATATGCCCGAGATTAGCCTCCGCATCCGCCACCGCCGCCACCGCCGCCACCACCGCCGCCGCCACCACCGCCGCCGCCGGAGCCTCCGGAAGAACCTGTGCTTAATCCTTCGCCAAACCCGCTTCCTACATAATTCGAGCCTGTATGGACGTGCACAGCGCTAAAAGTTCCTCCCAACGCTACAGCAAGCATCAGCAATAGAACGGCTAAAAAGGCCTTGCTTATAAAGTTTAACCGCTTCATTTGGGACAATCACCTCCTTTTCTATTATATTCGCATATATGGTCATAATAAAATTCTTATTATTCCCATTTTTTATTATAATTATACTATTATATAAACATGCGGCATCGCATCGCCCGTTCGAAAACATTATGGCACCATAGTTACAACATCCACATTAGAGCCGTCCATTACGAAGTCCCTGTTGCTCCCCGGCGTAAACTCGTCGGTATTTGCTCCCGCAAGAGAGGTTAACTCGTACGGAGAAGTCGGATTCGTTATAAGACCTGTGGAGGGATTAACGGTATAATACAGCTCTCCGCCAGAGCCTTCTATGGCAAGATATTGATTGTTAGGCGCAACCGTTGCCATTATGGTGGTAAACCCGCTCGGAGCGTCAACCTGCTGAATGATTTGTCCGTATGTGGGACTATTTGGGTTGACGTCTATAACAAGCACATAACCGGGCGAAACGGCAGGTTCGCCGACACCCGTATCGCCGAATACCGGAACATAGAGATAATTTCCGTTACTGCTTACGGTGGCATCGCACGGACCGTAAGTCTGCGTGCCGGAAACCATAGTGGGTATAGTCTTTATAACCGTGCCGTAGGTTGCGCTCGATGGATTTAAATCCACGACGAAGACTTCTCCCGCGCCGCGCAAAGAGACATAGCCGTAAGGATAAATCGGGTTTACGGCAGTCCATTCGCCCGGGTCTGTAGAATATTTCATCGAAGAATCAACGGGATTAATGGTTCCCGCAACGGCAAGCGACGGCAAAGAAACTATTGAAAGCTTATTTGCCCATCCCCAGATAGTATATCCGCCGTCTGTATGCTTGTTTGACGGAAACATTCCCGCTACCGCCGTGGTCGAAGACGGCGCCGAAATAGAATTAGTTAAGGGATTAATTGTATATATATCCGAAGAAGAAGGAGAAGTAGCAGTCTGAACATAAATATCGGAAGGACCGGAAAAAGTAATAGGTCCGTGAGGAGTCCCGCTGACAGGCAGGGTCGTTACCAATGCTCCAGTAACCGTACTTATAACATCTACGCCGTTACCGGTGCTTGCATAAAAATATTGCCCGTTAGGCGAAAACGAACCAGCCCCGGTAGAAGAAGCCGAAAGGGAAATAGTCGCCGTTATGGCGGGGGATACTAAAGGAGAAGTTCCGTTTACCATAGTTACAACATCCACATTAGAGCCGTCCATTACGAAGTCCCTGTTGCTCCCCGGCGTAAACTCGTCGGTATTTGCTCCCGCAAGAGAGGTTAACTCGTACGGAGAAGTCGGATTCGTTATAAGACCTGTGGAGGGATTAACGGTATAATACAGCTCTCCGCCAGAGCCTTCTATGGCAAGATATTGATTGTTAGGCGCAACCGTTGCCATTATGGTGGTAAACCCGCTCGGAGCGTCAACCTGCTGAATGATTTGTCCGTATGTGGGACTATTTGGGTTGACGTCTATAACAAGCACATAACCGGGCGAAACGGCAGGTTCGCCGACACCCGTATCGCCGAATACCGGAACATAGAGATAATTTCCGTTACTGCTTACGGTGGCATCGCACGGACCGTAAGTCTGCGTGCCGGAAACCATAGTGGGTATAGTCTTTATAACCGTGCCGTAGGTTGCGCTCGATGGATTTAAATCCACGACGAAGACTTCTCCCGCGCCGCGCAAAGAGACATAGCCGTAAGGATAAATCGGGTTTACGGCAGTCCATTCGCCCGGGTCTGTAGAATATTTCATCGAAGAATCAACGGGATTAATGGTTCCCGCAACGGCAAGCGACGGCAAAGAAACTATTGAAAGCTTATTTGCCCATCCCCAGATAGTATATCCGCCGTCTGTATGCTTGTTTGACGGAAACATTCCCGCTACCGCCGTGGTCGAAGACGGCGCCGAAATAGAATTAGTTAAGGGATTAATTGTATATATATCCGAAGAAGAAGGAGAAGTAGCAGTCTGAACATAAATATCGGAAGGACCGGAAAAAGTAATAGGTCCGTGAGGAGTCCCGCTGACAGGCAGGGTCGTTACCAATGCTCCAGTAACCGTACTTATAACATCTACGCCGTTACCGGTGCTTGCATAAAAATATTGCCCGTTAGGCGAAAACGAACCAGCCCCGGTAGAAGAAGCCGAAAGGGAAATAGTCGCCGTTATGGCGGGGGATACTAAAGGAGAAGTGGAAGACGGGGCTAAGCTGGTCGGACCTCCCCTTCCTCCCGATCCGCAACCGGAAAAAAGAACGGTCCCCGCACTTAAAAACATTAAAATTACAATTAAAGAAAAGAAACTTTTTTTAAAAAAAGGTAATTCGTTCTTCATCGCATCCTCCCCACAATTTTAAAAATGTTTTTAAAAAAAAATATAATTTTAACGAATCATCTACAATTTAATCATATCTCTTATAAAATATTCTGTCAAGTTTTTTTTATTATACTGTTTTTTTTATTATACCATAAATTCAGGCAGGAAAACTTATCTCTTCAATCAGTTTTTCCGCAAGGCTCTCCTTCTTTTCTCTTTCAAATCTATTTACCTCGCCGGCTTTCGTTATTAAAAAGCCCTCGTTCTCGTCGCCGCCGATAATATCTTTGGACACGTCGTTGACAAAAATGTAGTCGAGGGACTTCTCGGAAAGTTTTTTTCGTCCGTTTTCTATTGCGGAACCGGTTTCGGCGGCAAAACCGAAAACTATCTGTCCGTCTTTTTTGATTTTGGAAACGGCTTTTAATAAATCTTCGTTTTGCATAAGCTCGACTTTAAGTGTGCCGCCCGCGCCCGTATTGCCGCTTTTTTTAATCTTCACGGGGCTTTTTTCTTTAAAACCGTAATCCGAGACTGCCGCCGCCATAAAAAGAATATCGGATTTCTTAAATTCGTCGAACAAAGATTCTTTAAGGCCGTTAAAATCCGTGCGGCTTATAATTTTTATACGCCTGTTTATATATTGAATGCGGTCGTCGATATTAAGGGCTATAAGCTTAACTTCGGCGCCTGCCTTAAGCGCCGCATTTGCTATGCTTATGCCCATTTTGCCGCTTGAACCGTTTGACATAAACCTGACCGGGTCGAAATATTCCCTCGTAGCTCCGGCAGTAACCAAAACCTTCCTGCCATTAAGCGTTTTTTTTTTAAAAACCGACTCGACGCCGAAAATAATATCGTCTATTTCCGGAAATTTGCCTTCGCCGAAATCCCCGCAGGCGGCGTTTCCGGTTTCCGGCGAAACGACGTAAAAATTGTGTTTCGCCAATTTATTAAGATTATCTTTTAATATTTTATTGGCGTACATATTCGGATTCATAGCAGGAACGAGGAGTTTGGGCTTATCCGGCGAAGCCGCAACCGTCAGCGTTATAAGGGTGTCGGCTATGCCCGCGGCAAGTTTGTTAATCGTGTTATACGTAGCGGGGGCTATAAGTATAATATCGGCAAATTTCGACAAATCGATATGCGAAAGCGGGCTTTTAAACGCATCGTCTTCAAAAACCTCTTCGCCGAAAGATTCAAAAATATAAGGCGAAATAAACTTCGTCGCCGCATCGCTGACGATAATTTTTACTTTTGCGCCGGCTTTTTTAAGTCTCCTGTATAAATCGATGCTTTTGTAGCAAGAGATAGAACCGGTAATGCATAAAAGAATGTTTTTATTATGCAAACTCATATTAAATCATATTAAATAAGGATTAAATTTTCTTTCGTATCCTATGGTAGTGGGTTCGCCGTGACCCGGATAAACCTTTAAAGTATCTTCTAAGACCATAAGTTTATTTTTAATCGAACCTATTAACTGTTCCGAAGAACCGCCCAAAATATCGGTTCTTCCCACGGTATTTCTAAAAAGCGTATCGCCGCTGAAAAGATGCGTATCGTTTATCAAAAACGAGACGCCGCCGGGGGAATGTCCCGGGGTAAAAATAGGAAGGATTTTAATGCTTTCGATTTCTATAATTTCGCCGTCTTTTAAATACCTGTCTATTACGACGTCTCCCGTATATTCAAAACCGAGATATTCCGCCTGTTCTTCCAAGTTTTGAAGTATATACTCTTCTTCTTTCGCCGCTATTATATCGATTCCGTATTTTTCCTTAAAATAATTATCCATTAAAACATGGTCTATATGGCAGTGGGTATTAAGTATAAATTTTAAATCGATATTTTCGTCTTTGATTATTTTTTCTATTTTCTTTTCCTGTCCGCCCGGGTCTATTATAAATCCTTCTCTTTTTTTGTTTGCGGCTTCTCCTGCGTTATCGTCGAATACAATATAAGTATTTACTTCAAAAGGTCCAGTCGGTATGGTGTAAAATTTCATTAAATTTAATCCTTTTAAATTTTAATTTTTCGTTTACATTTTTCGTTTCCATTTTGTTATGGTGCCAGAATTGAATTCTGGCACCATAGCTATATAAGGTACTCCTGAAAGGCGCTTATCAGGACGTCGAGATTTTGTTCGGTGTCGGCTTCTCCGTATATGCGCATCAGGTCTTCCGTTCCGGAGAGCCTTGCCAAGAGCCATGAATCGTCGTCGAAGAATACTTTATATCCGTCGGTAACGTTTTTTCCGGTAACTTTCCTGCCTTTAAAAACGTTAGGAAATTTTTCCATTTTTTCGTCTATTTCGGCTTTGAACTTTTCTTTATTAACGGGTACGTTAATTCTTTTAGTAAATATCGGCCCAAATTTTTCGAGAAGGCCTTTTACCAAAACTTTAAGGGGTTTTTTGTAATAAGCAAGCATTTCCAAAACCAAGAGGCAGGTATAAATTCCGTCTTTATCCGGCGTATGCCCGATTACCGTAAGTCCCGAAGACTCTTCGCCCGCGATTACGACCTTTTCTTCCGATATAAGTTTGCCGAGATATTTAAAGCCGACCGGGGTTTCTATAACTTTAAATCCGAAATGTTTGGCTACCCTGTCCACCAAAGCCGTCGTGGCGACGCTTCTTGCGGCATCCCCTTTTATTCCTTTGCCTTCGATGTAATAATTGTAAAGAAGAGGGAAGATAATATTAGGCTCGACAAACTCGCCGTCTTCGTCAAGCACGCCGTATCTGTCGGCATCGCCGTCCGCCGCAAGTCCTATAGCGATTTTTTTAGATTTGCCCTCGTCTTTGCCTTTATTATATTCCTTAATCATATTTCCCATATCTTTTAAATTTTTAGCAGACGGGTCCGGCGCAAATCCTGGGGCAAAAAAAGCGTCCCTTCCCTCATATATTTCTTTAAATTCATAGCCCTCTTCCCCGATAATTTTTCCTATTATGCCCTTGGAAGTTCCGTGCAGGGAAGTAATAAAAGGATATAAATTGCCTGCATTTTCTTTGATAAGTTTTAAATTTAATTTTGATTTTACGAGTTCCGTATAATAGCCGATAAAATCTTCTTCTTTTAATAGTCCGCTTTTCTTCGCTTCGTTAAAATCCATAAAATTATATCTTGGATTTTTAAGAAGTTCGTTGGATTTTTTAGTTAAGATTTCAGTGTCTTCGGGAAGAGCGGGGCCTCCCCAGTCGGGAGAGAATTTTATGCCGTTATAATTGTAAGGATTATGGCTTGCCGTAATGTTTATGGCGCCGAGAGCCTTTTCTTTTAAAATCTTAATTGCTATAACGGGCGTAGGAGTGAAAGTATCCGCGAAAATTACGTTAAAACCGTTGGCGCAAAATACGCAGGCGCTTATTTTAGCAAATTCTTCGGATAAAAAACGCGTATCGTAACCTATTACTATTTGTTTCGACGGAAAAGATCCTCTATATTTTTCGTTTAAAAAATCGCATACGGCCTGCGAAACGAGTTTTACGGATTCATAAGTAAAGTCGTCGGCTATTTTTCCCCTGTAGCCGGAAGTTCCAAATTCGATTTCAAAAGAGTTGCTCATTCGTTCTCCTTTTTTTGAAAATTTATATACTTATATCATTATGTGCTTATATCATTATAATATGTAATATGCTATCGGAAAAGGTGTCAGATTAATTTTACGCAACGCCTTGATAGTTAATTGCTGCTTTCCGTATGCGGAAAATAAATCTGACACCTTTTCCTTTTTGATGCGGACAATAAAATCTGACACCTTTTCCTGACTCTACGACAGAGCGCTAATATCCCTTTCCGCTTTCCAAGACTCGATATCCCGGCTGAATTCGTTTATTAAAACTCCGGCGGCATCCTTATCCTTGCTTTCCGAAAAAATTTCAAAATGAGCCCCTTCCGAAGCGGGGTACGCAAGAACCCAGCCTTGAGGCTTCATAAGCTTTATTCCGTCTATCAACAAAACATTTTCGTCCGAATATTTTTCAAAAAACTTCCTCATAATAAAACCCTTCAGCTCCGTAGAACAAGGAACCTTTTTGTATTCAAAATACGTCGGTTCTATAAACCTCATCTCATTTTTTATAGAACTGTCAAGTTTTGCAAGCATTTCCAGCAGTTTTATAGCCGAATACATTCCGTCGAAAGCCGGCATAAAGCCGGGGTAGATATAGCCGCCTTCATTGTCGCCGGCAAAATAAACGTTTGAATTTGCGGCTTTTTCCATAAGACAGCCCGACGAATTTTTTGCGTAAATTATCTCGTAGTCGTGTTCTTTAGCCATCTTAGATATATTAAAAGAAGAATTGACGGGAACGGAAATAGATTGAATCTTTTTCTCGGTCTTCATCACCAGCATCGACATTAAAGTTAAAGCGGTGTTGCCGTCTATATTATCGCCGTTTTCGTCGCATAAATATATCTTTTCCCCGCCGTTGTCTATAAAAATTCCAAGGTCGGCGTTAATAGACCTCACAATGCTCGACAGTTCCTTAAGCGATTTTTTGAATTCCCTTTCGGTTTTAGTTATTTTAGTCTGGTCTAAGTTCGCGTTTAAGTGAACGGAATCTATGTCGAGTTTGCCTATTACCGCAGGAAAAATTTTGCTTGAACTGCCGTAAGAATAATCTATTACTATTTTAAATTTTCTTTTGATAATCCTTTCTGCGTCTATAGTTTTAAGAAACCCGTCGGTATAATATTCCGTACCGTGGGTAGGATAAAAAATTTCACCGGTTTCATCGGAACCGACCCTCGTATAATCTTCCCTGAAAAACAGTCTTTCTATTTTCTGTTCTCCAAGTGAAGAAAAATCCAAACCGTTAGAATCG
The DNA here is from genome assembly GCA_021822485.1 of bacterium. Taxonomy (GTDB): domain Bacteria; phylum SZUA-79; class SZUA-79; order Acidulodesulfobacterales; family Acidulodesulfobacteraceae; genus Acidulodesulfobacterium_A. The sequence continues at coordinate 33,368 of JAKAQP010000009.1, read as the reverse complement.
AAAAATTTTATATTTAAAAGTTTTTTATCGAAAGGATGTTTCCTGACGTGTATTCCACCCGAACTTTTAAACTGTTTTGCCTGATAGCGGACTATTGAAATAGGAGTATCGCTGAAATCGTTAACGTTAACGCCTACCGAAAGAACGCCCGACATCATTGCCCTAGAAAAAAGACGCGACGTTTTATGGCTGTCCCTCGACACGGATATCGTCCTGTTTTTGCCGACTGTTGCTCCGAACGCCGCTCCGAGCTTAGACGCAAACTCGGGCGTTATTTCTAAATTAGCAAGACCGGTTATTCCGTATTGACCGAATATTTTGGCACTCCATTTGTCAGACCATATAAGGCTTTCGGATAATATCGCCCCGTCTTCCACGTTTTTAAACGGCCATATTTTAACGTTAGGATTAATCACTGCGCCGTTTCCTATATGGCATACGTCTGAAACTACAGCTCCGGCGCCTATAAATACGTTGTTGCCGGCATAAGTTTTGTATCCAAGAATAGATTCCTGGATGTCGCAATTTGCGCCTATTTTTGACGCCTTGCCTATGACAGAACCGTTGATAGATGTGTTTTCCCCTACCGTACAGTTGTCTCCGATAACGCAATTTTTAATTTTGCAGTTTTGAAGAATATGGACGTCTTTGCCGAGAATAGAATTTTCTATATCGCAGGTAATATCCACTATGCTTTTTGCGCCTACGGTTATATTTTTATCCCCTAACTTTTCGCCGTCTATATTAAGATTTATTTTGCCGGCGATAATGTCTAAATGGCTCTGCCTGTATTCCGAAAGCGTCCCTACGTCTTTCCAGTATCCGTTAGATATATGCCCAAAAAGTTTTTTGCCGTCTTTTAATAAAAGCGGGAAAAGATCTTTGGAAAAATCGAATTCGCTTTTTTCCGGAATCATTTTTAATACTGAGCGGTTTAATATATAAATACCGGTATTTATAGTATCGCTGAAAACCTCGGACCATGTGGGCTTTTCTAAAAATTTCGTTATTCTGCCTTCGGCATCTGTTATGACTATACCGAAAGACAAGGGGTTTTCTACGTGCGTAAGGACTATTGTAGCGTGGCTTTTTTTTCCTATATGAAAATCTATCGGTTTTGAAATATTTATATCGGTAATTATATCTGCGCTTATTACCATGAAATCGTCGTCTTTAATTATTTTTTCGACGTTTTTTACGGCTCCCGCAGTTCCGTAATCTTCTTCGGCAAGAATGTATTCAATTTTTACGCCGAAATCTGAACCGTCTTTAAAATAATTTTTAATAAGGTCGGGCTGCACGTATAAAAGCACTATAAGGTCGTTTATTCCGTGCGATTTAAGAAGGTTAACGACATGCTCCATCATAGGTTTATTAGCTATATGTATCATTGGTTTTGGAGCATTATTAGTTAAAGGTTTAAGCCTTGTTCCAAAACCTCCTGCCATAATAACGGCCTGCATATTTTGTCCTCCGATAGTTTTAAACTTTTAAGACAATTTCTAACAAGACAATTTTTAATGTTGCAATATGGCGATTATTCTACTAAAATTATATCTTATTAAATAATAAAATCAAAATAAAAATTATGCTTTCCTACATTCTGCATTTAGATACCGCGCTTTTTTTACTTATTAATAACAATTTCCATTTTTCTTTATTAAACGACAATATGAGGGCGGTTACCAATCTCGGCAACGGTTGGGTCGTTTACTGGCTCGTACTTTTATATGTTTATTATTATAATCGTCAAAAATTCAAAGAATCGTTTTTTTTGCTTTTTTTAACTCAAATAGTTCCAGGTATAATAGATATTATTATAAAAAAAGCGGTTCATAGACCAAGACCTATAGTCGCTCTTCATTCTCTTATAGAAGAAGGAAAGGTTCACGTAAATGTTTTGGGCAGACACTTAACCGAAGATTCTTTTCCTTCCGGACATACGGTAACGGCTTTTTCCCTTGCCGTCGCATTATCTTATATGTTCCCCAAACATAAAAAAGTATTTTATATATTGGCTTATGTAGTAGCGTTTTCAAGGGTTTACGACGGCGAGCATTATCCTTTGGACGTTATCGCGGGCGGCATAATCGGATATTTATTCGCTAAAATAACGCTCGTCTTATATAAAAAAATAAAAAATTATAAAAGTTATAATTTTGAACGATAAATCGATATTAATAAAGCAATCAAGAAGTTAATTTTTTAGATTCTATATATATAACTATTTTTCTGGCAATTCTTCTGGAAGCTCTTATTATTGCCTCTTTCTCCTGTTTATGGGCTACAAGAGGGTTTATATAATTATAATACGTAGTGCTTGACGAAAAATTTACGTTCCTGAAAATTATCTTTCCGCCGGTATTATACATACTGACGGTTACGTTCACGGTAATATAGTAATCAACGGCGGCCGCTACGCCCGTATATGACATTACGTTATTCTGTATTGAAGTTATTTTTCCGGACAGATAATAAAATGCGCCGTCTTCGTTTGAAGTAAACATATATGTCTGCATATTCAAAAATTTTGCTATATTATTTGAAAAATAAACGCCGACGCCGCTCCTATAGGTAAGATTTTTAAAAGGTTTTACGTAAATTCCTGATATATCGTTATATCTTTTTGATTTTTTACCGCCGCTTGCCGGCAAACCCGCCTTAACGGAACTTTCGCTGCCGTTTAATACTCTAAAACCGCATCCGGTAGAAAAACCGGCGGCAAGAATAATTATGATCGATAATAATAATGCTTTTTTTTTAAAATTCATATGATTTAAATTTGTAAATTATTGAAAATTAATAAAATTATTAAACGATAATGTTTAATAATTTATTTTTTACGTATATAACTTTTTTAATTGCGCTCTTATCTTCCGCGTATTTTTTGATTTTTGGACTGTTCATAGCGACGTTTAATACTGTCTGCTCATCCGAATCAATGCCCGCTGCTACGACGTCTCTCATCTTTCCGTTTACCTGCACCGCTATATTACAATTTTCTTTCGAATATCCGGCATCTATTTTTTCAGGCCAGTTTTCGTCTTCTATAAAAGAACCGTTTAAAATTTCAAATATTTCGGAACAAGCATGCGGGATGAATGGATATAATATTAAAATGACAGAATTTAAAAAATGTTTCAGCAGATATTTATCGGATTTATTTAATAATGCAAGTTTTTCCCTGCCTAAAACACCGGTAAAATCGTTAAAAGCGTTAATTAATTCCATAGACGAGCTGATAACCGTGTTAAAATGATAACGTCCGTTCATTTCGGTTTCCGTCTTTTCTATTACGCCGTTTAATCTGTAAATTAATTTTTTAACCGACGGATTTACGACGGATTTATTTATTTCATAAGGCTTATTATTTTTACCGCCGTTAAATTTAGAAATATTTATATTCGCTGTATTAGGAGAAGATTGCGAAATATTTGATTCTTCTATGTAAAATTTGCCTTTCGTATCTTTTAATATTTCGGAAAAGTCGCCTATGGTTTTATAAAATTTATTTATAAATCTATATGCTCCCTCGACTCCCGAATCGCTCCATTCCAAATCTTTTTCTGGAGGAGCCGCAAAAAGTACGAATAATCTTACCGTATCGGCGCCGAATTTTTTAATAAGACCGTCCGGATCGACGACGTTGCCTTTAGATTTAGACATTTTTGCGCCGTTTTTTATGACCATCCCCTGCGTAAGAAGATTTTTAAATGGTTCGCCTAACTTTATATAATTTAAATCCCTCAACGCCTTCACGAAAAATCTTGAATATAAAAGATGCATAACTGCATGTTCCACTCCGCCGATATACTGGTCGACCGGCAACCAATATATAACGTCTTCGCTTTTAAACGGATTTTTTTCTTTTTCTTCGGAAAGAGTATATCTTAAAAAATACCATGAAGATTCCACGAAAGTATCCATAGTATCGGTTTCTCGCTCGGCTTTTCCTCCGCATTTGGGACATTTTGTATCTATAAACGATTTATGCTTTTTAAGAGGAGAGGCGCCTTCTCCCGTAAATATGACGTCATCGGGTAGTATTAAAGGCAGGTCGCTTTCGTTCAGCGGGACTATTCCGCATTTTTCGCAATATACTATGGGTATAGGACATCCCCAGTATCTCTGCCTAGATATTCCCCAGTCCCTCAGCCTATAGTTGGTAACCTTTTTCCCTATATTTTTCTTTTCGGCAAAATCGGCTATTTTTTCTTTTGCTTCTCCTGAAGCAATGCCGCTAAAATCGCCTGAATTTACTAATATTCCGCTGCCGGTATAAGGCAGACTCGTTGTGTCTTCCGAAGTATTTTTCGCTGCTTCTTTTGCCGGTTCTATAACTTGCATTATTTCTATATCGTATTTTTTTGCAAATTCATAATCCCTTGCATCGTGCGCCGGAACAGACATAATAGCGCCGGTTCCATAATCCATTAATACAAAATTTGCTATAAATACGGGTATCTTTTTATCAGTAAAAGGATTAAGGACATAAGAACCGGTAAAAAATCCTTCCTTTTCCGAAACGTCTTTAGAAACTAACGAGTTATGCCTCATTGTTTCCAATTTTTCTAAATCTTTTGAATTTTTAATTAAGCTTTTAGCGTCGGGATGGAAAGGAGACACGGCAATATAGGTTGCGCCGAATATTGTATCGGGACGCGTAGTAAATATTTCTATAGAATTTTCGCCTGAACCGACTATCTTAAAAATTACCGTTAAACCGGAACTTTTGCCTATCCAGTTTTTTTGCATAATTTTTACTTTATCCGGCCAGCCTTCCAAAATATCTATGTTTTTAAGCAGTTCTTCGGCATAAGCCGTAATTTTAAAAAACCACTGGTCCATATTTTTGACTGTTACGTCCTTGCCGCACCTCCAGCACTTTCCGTCTTCGACCTGTTCGTTGGCAAGAGTAGTATTGCATGATTCGCACCAGTTAACTAAGGAATTCTTCTTGTAAGCTAAACCTTTTTCATACATACGCAAAAAAAACAGCTGCTCCCATCCATAATATTCAGGTTCCGAAGTAATTACGAGCCTGCTCCAATCGTAAGAAAAACCCAATTCTTTAAGCTGTTTTATCATGTATTCTATATTGCTTTTAGTCCATTCGGCAGGATTAGTTTTATGCTTTATTGCGGCATTTTCGGCGGGAAGCCCAAAACTGTCGAAACCTATGGGGTGAAGGACGTTATAGCCTTTTATACGTTTAAACCTGGCTATCGCGTCGCCTATAGCGTAGTTTCTTACATGCCCCATGTGTATTCTTCCGGAAGGATAAGGAAACATTTCTAAACAGTAAAATTTAGGGATGTTTAAAGGGTCTTTTTCATTTTTAACGAAAAAAACTTTGTCGTTTTCCCATATATTTTGCCATTTTTTTTCTATTTCTTGAAAATTATACATATAAAAACCGTAATTAAATTAAATATAGAAGATATATAAAAGATTTAAATATATTTCATGATAGATATAAAAAACAATATAGTCCCGACTACTACGCAGCTGTCGGCAATATTAAAACTTGGCCAGTGATAGGCATAAATATGAAAGTCGAGAAAATCTACGACATATCCCTGAAATATTCTGCTTAATAGATTTGACAAGGCGCCTGAAATAATTAAGGAGGAAGATATAAACAGTAAGTAGGAATTTATTTTTGTTTTAAATAAAAAATATATTAACGCCGCAATTATTAAAGCAGTAAGAAGTATAATCAGGATATTCGAATATCCGCTCATAAGCCCGAAAGCGACGCCGGTATTATCGACATGCACGATATTAAAATAATGCTTTATTACCGTAATTTTTCCGATTAACGATATTTTATTATTAACTATATATTTCAATAACTGGTCTAAAATTAAGACCGGAAAGAAAACCGATATTAAGACTATGATTTTTTTTTTCATTAAGATTAAATTTGGTTTTTAAATTAGCGGTTTTAAATTATTTTTCTTTGAACATTCGATTAATGCTTCGATGCCGGGCAGTTTTTTTCCTTCTAAAAGCTCAAGAAAAGCGCCTCCTCCGGTAGAAACATAAGACATTTTAGCAAATTCTCCGGCTCTGTGAAGCGCAACGTCCGTATCGCCGCCGCCGACTATAGTCATGGCATAAGCGTTTGCGACGCTTGAAACTAAAGCAAACGTACCTCTGCTGAAAGCATCCATTTCAAATACTCCCATGGGCCCGTTCCATACTATAGTTTTGGCATTTTGAATAGCTTCGGTGAAAAGAGTTACGGTAGCCGGACCTATATCTAAAGCCAGCCAGCCTTTAGGAATTTCCTGAATAGTCGTAACCTTAGTTTCCGCATCTGGCGCTAATCTGTCTGCGACCACCACGTCGACCGGTAAATAAAGTTTAATCTTTTTTTCGCTTACTTTTTCAAGCGTTTTTTTAGCATATTCCAACATTTCGTCTTCTACAAGGGAAGCTCCGACGTCGTGACCCAGGGCTTTAAGAAAAGTGTTAGACATTGCTCCGCCTATTATTAATTTATCCACTTTTTCAGCTAAATTAGAAAGAACTTCTATCTTGCCCGACACTTTTGCTCCGCCTATTATAGCGACGAAAGGTTTCATTGGGTTTTCAATAGCCCTGTTGAAATAATTAAGTTCTTTTCTTATAAGAAAACCTGCGGCGCATTTCTTGACGAATTTCGTAACCGCAACGTTTGAAGCATGCGACCTGTGAGCCGTCGCAAATGCGTCGTTAACGTATATATCGCAGAGGGATGCTAATTTTTTGCCGAATTCTTCGTCGTTTTTAGTTTCTTCGTCGTAAAATCTTAAATTTTCAAGCAGTACTATATCGCCTAAACCTGCGGATTTAACTGTACTTTCCGCCAACTCGCCGACGCATTCGCCGACAAATTTTACATCCTTATCCAACAGTCTGCTTAACCTCTTAGCGACGACTAAAAGGGACAGTTCGGGAACTTTTTTGCCTTTCGGCCGCCCCATATGGGACATTAATATAATTTTTGCGTTTTCGTCGAGACAATAATTAATAGTCGGCAGAACCGCCCTTATGCGGGTATCGTCTGTAATATTGCCGTTTTGGTCAAGAGGAACGTTAAAATCGACTCTTATAAGAAGCGTTTTGTTTTTTATGTCGATTTCATCTATATAAACTATATTATTCATCATCAAATTCCTTATTTCCTATTGCTTATTGCTTATTATATATAATCATTACTAAATTATAAATATATTTATTTCATCATAAAGACGGCCATTTCGGCAAGCCGGGTAGAATAACCCCATTCGTTATCGTACCATGCCAGAACCTTAACTAAATCGTCGCCGATAACTTTAGTGCTAAGAGAATCGACTATGGAAGAATGGGAATCGCCTCTATAATCTATAGAAACAAGCGCTTCTTTACTGAATCCTAAAATTCCTTTCAAATATGTATCGGCAGCCTCCTCCAATTTTGAATTAACTTCCAAAACCGAAGTTTTTTTAGAAACTTTACAAACCAGATCGTTAATAGAAACATCCGGCGTTGGCACCCTTAAAGACATTCCGTCAAGCTTGTCTTTAAGTTCGGGAAGAACTTCGCAAAGAGCTTTCGCTGCGCCTGTAGTTGTTGGAATTATAGAAACTGCAGCGGCTCTTGCCCTTCTCAAATCTTTATGCGGCAAATCCAATATTCTCTGGTCATTGGTATAAGAATGGGCGGTGGTCATATTGCCTTTTTCTATGGTAAAATTTTCATTAAGCACTTTTGCCACCGGAGCAAGACAGTTTGTCGTGCATGAAGCCATAGAAACTATAAAATGCTTACTCTTATCGTAATTTTTATCGTTAACGCCGAGAACGATAGTGGCGTCAGGATCATGCGCAGGGGCAGAAATTAAAACCTTTTTGGCGCCGGCCTTTAAATGTTTTTCCGCACCGTCTCTTTTAGTAAAAAGTCCTGTAGATTCGATTACCAAATCTACGCCGAGATGTTTCCATAAAAGTTCCGACGGGTCTTTTATAGCGGTTATCAATGTTTCTCTGTCGTCCGCAATTATATGGTCTATATCGTAACCTACGTAAAAAGGAGCTTTGCCGTGAACGGAATCGTACTTTAAAAGATGGGCAAGCACCTGCGGATTGGTAATATCGTTAATCGCAACGATTTCAATATGCTCTCCTTTGGCAATCATTTCCTGAAAAACCCTAAAAACGTTTCTGCCTATTCTTCCAAACCCGTTAATCGCAATTCTTAAATTTGCCATAATTTTCTCCTTGCCTTTATTAATTTATGATTTATAATCTTAATTATTTAACCTTAAACATAAGATTATTAAATTATTATATATGACAAACGTACATAATTACAATAAATATTTTATTTAACTTTATTTTAATCAGGCAAATTTTTTAAAATTTTAAAAAATCTTTAAAATATATGATAAAATTAAAAAAGATAATTAAATTTGTTTAATTTAATTGCTTATTTATTATAACATCACATTCATGTGGGAGGTTTTTATGTTTAGATATAAAGGATTAGAAATTAAAAGATTCTGCCACGACAGCTTTTTAGTCAGCGACGGTCATAAATATTTATATTTCGACCCTTTCAAATTACATGGAGACGAGCCTAAAGCTGATTTCATTTTTGTATCGCATGAACATTTCGACCATTTTTCACCCGACGATATCCATAAAATACTTAAAGATTCTACTGTACTGTTTATGAACGAGATGACTAACGAAGAAATAGACGGATTATATGATAATGAAGTCGTAATTATAAAACCGGGAGATTCTTTAGATTTTAAAGATTTGCATATTAAAGGCGTACCGGCTTATAATATTAATAAATTCAGGGAACCAGGGAAGGTTTATCATCCCAAAGAAGACAAAAAATTAGGTTTTATAGTTACGTTTAAAGGCGTTAAAATATACCACACTGGCGATACCGACCTAATACCTGAAATGAACGACCTATCAAAAGAAAAAATAGACCTTCTATTTATTCCGGTAAGCGGAACTTACGTTATGACTCCAAGCGAGGCGGTTGAAGCGGCGGCAGTTATAAAAGCCGATACGTCTATACCTATGCACTACGGAACTATAGTAGGCGAAAAAAAGCAGGCTGAGGAATTTGCGGAAAAGGTGCGTAAGAAAGGACTAAAATCCGAAATTATTTAAATGCAAAGAACATAACAAATGGAAAAAAAACAATATACGCCTATAGTTATAGAAAGTTTGATATTCGGTAAAAATTCCGATTATCCTCTATACCTAAAATCCGGAGATAATTTTATTTTATACAGGTCTAAAGCGCTTATTTTTTCGCAGAGCGACGCGTTAAGGCTTAAAAATAACGGCGTCGAAAACCTATATATAGAAACAAAAGATAAAGATAAATATGACAACGATATGCTGGAACATATCGAATACATTATAAAATCGCCTGATTATAATTTTGAAGAAAAAGCTGTAAAAATTTATATGTATTCAAAAATTTACGCCGAATACGTTATAACTACCGGAAATCTTAAAGATAATCAGGAAAATATCAAAAAATCGATAGAAACTACAATAGAATATTTATTGATGAGCGAATTCGCTTTTATGAATTTGCTTAATCTTTCCAGCTACGACTACAATGAAGTGGGACACGGTATGAACGTCAGTATATACGCTATGGCTTTAGCAAACAGGCTGGGCTTTTCCGGTAAAATATCTTTATATGAAATAGGTTTTGCAGGACTGACGCACGATATAGGAAAATTAAAAATACCCAGAGAAATATTGTCGAAGAACGGTTTATCGGAAAAAGAGGCCGAAGAAATAAAAATGCACCCTATATATTCCAAAGAAATTTTAGCCGTCAACGACATAGACAATAAAAATATAATAAACGGCGTCCTTGAACATCATGAATCTTCAAACGGAACGGGATATCCTTTCGGTAAAATGGAGGAAGATATTTCGACATACGGAAAAATAATTATTATCGCCAACAGGTTCGATTCGCTTACGCGAAACAGACCGTATAGAATTAAAATGAGCGTAACGGACGCTTTAAATTTTTTGGAAAAAAATTCTGAACTTTATAATGTCGCTTTTTTAAGAGAATTTATTATTTTGATGTCGAAAAAGAATTTGACCGCCAATACGTAATGCAATAAGTTGCGTTAAATTTGAAAAAATAAAATAGAAATAATAAATATGGAAGGGGTAATTAATTAAAATAAAAGGTGGTGCCGAAGGCCGGAATCGAACCGGCACGGATTTTGTCCGCCACCCCCTTAAGATGGTGTGTCTACCAGTTCCACCACTTCGGCATCATATATAAAATAAATTAATAAAAACCAAATATAAATTATTTAGACTTGTTTTTAACCGGCGCTTTTTTGACTGCCATAGATGATTTGACGGTTTTTGCCGCAGTATATTTTGAAGAGATATTAATTCCTTTTTCCTTCTGAGCGGAAATATAAGAAATAAAAAAAGCGGAAGCCATAAAAATAATAGCTATTACTGCAGTAGCCTTGGTTAAAAAATTCCCCGCTCCGGACGCTCCGAAAACAGTCTGCGAACTGCCACCGAAAACCGCTCCCATCTCCTGCCCCTTACCCTGCTGCATAAGAATAACTATAACTAAAAATACGGCGGACACAATCAATAAAATAGTTAAAAACATAATCATAATAAATTATATTAATAAAATATATTAAAATTGTCAACTAATAAAACTCTAACCTTTTAAAAAAAAAAATTTTATTATACAATCATAATATGAATAATGAAGTTTTAATATATTTTTTTTACGGCGAAGACAATTTCAGAATAAATAAAGAAATAGAGAAAATAAAATCCGGCACGCTTTCAGAAAGCGAATGCGACTTCAATTTCGACAAGCTTATCGCACCTTCTCCCTCGGAATTTTTGAATATTGCGGAAAGCTATCCCGCGTTTGCCGAAAAGAGAATAGTTCAAGCGGAAGATTTCGACGATTCGTTCCTTAACGACGAAAGTATACTTGAATACGCAAAATCTCCTTCGCCTTCTACTTTAGTCATCTTTTATTATAACGAACCTAAAATAAACGAAAATTGGAAATTTTTTAAAGAATTAAAAAATACAGGTTACTTTAAGTTAAATAAAGTTAGAAAGCTATACGATAACGAAATACCGTCTTATATTAAAAATTTGGCAAAGGAGAAAGGGGCATCTATATCGGAAGAATCGGCTTATTATATAATGCGATATACAGGAAATAACCTGCTTAACATAGATTCCGAATTAGATAAAATAGCTTCGGGGATTAACGCCGGCTCAAATTCGGCTGATTCAAAAGTAAAAACCGAAATACCTATAGAAAAAATAAAATCTCTTATATCTTTTTCAAAAAAATTCAGCATATTCGATTTAACCGATAAAATATTAGACAGAGATTTCAGAGCAGCCTTTTCTATGTTCGACGTTCTTTACGCGGACGGAGAAGAACCGATAAAAATCATATCTATATTATACGGAGAGGCAAAAAAACTTCACAGGGCTAAAATTCAGGAGAAATCGGGCATGAATATCGAAACGGTATTAAATTCTATTGCCGTCTTACCGTTTCTTAAAGGTAAATTTTTAAAACATCTTTCTTTATTTAATACGGCGGAGTTGAGAAAAATCGTTAAACTTTTGGAAGACGCTGATTTAAAACTTAAAACAACGTCTTATCCGCCGGATATTATTTTCGAAGAATTTATTTTTAAACTTAACCGTTTATAGAATTCTTAAGTTTGGCAAGGGCCGAAACTTTTCTCGATGCATTATTCCCGTGTATAATTTTTTTTGCGGCTAACTGCATAATATAAGATACGTTTAAATTAAAAAGAGATAAGGCTTTTTCTTTGTCGCTTTCGGCAATCGCAACCTGAAATTTCTTTATGCCTGTTTTCATTTTAGAAATACTGCGCCTGTTTCTTTCAGTTCTTTTTTCTGTCTGTCTTGCTCTTTTTTCGGCAGATTTATGATTCGCCATAAATAAAATTACTCCTTTTTTATATTAAAAAATTTTAAATTAAATATTCAATGTAAAGCTGTTAATTGAATGAATATAGTTTTTTAAATTTATCAAATTTTCAAAAATAAATCAATAAAAATTTTGTAAAAATTTACGTAATTGCAATTTTATCGATTTTATGATAAAAATAAGGTTTATGTCAAATTCAATTAAATATAAGATAGGGGTTTATCCCGGCTCGTTCGATCCGGTAACTTACGGCCATTTAGATATTTTAAAGAGAAGCCTCAATATATTCGACAGGGTTATAATCGCGGTAGCCTGCAATAAAAAAAAACCGTATCTTTTTCCGCAGCCTAAGCGCATAGAGCTGATAAACGGGACAATAAAAGACGATAGGGATATCGATTCCTGCCGGGTCGAAGTGGTAGGCTTAAAAGGTCTTTTAGTAAAGTACGTCGAAAGTATAAACGCAAAAGTTATAATAAGAGGATTAAGGGCGGTTTCGGACTTCGAGTACGAGCTTCAGCTTGCTACGACGAACAGAACGTTAAATTCAGACATCGAAACTATATTTATGATGACGGCGGAAAAGTATTCTTTTTTAAGTTCCACGATAGTAAAAGAAATTTCCAGGCTTGGAGGAGACGTTTCAAGCATGGTTCCTCCGGCAATAGCGGAGGAGCTTTCAAAAATTTACGCAAAAGGAGAAAACGATGAAACTCTCATGTAGAGCTTCTTTAATAAAGCCGTCGGCTACCCTTGCAATCACGGCTAAAGCAAAAAAACTAAAAAGCGAAGGAAAAAACGTCGTGGGTTTCGGCGCCGGAGAACCTGATTTCGACACGCCGGATTATATAAAAAAAGCGGTTAATGACGCTCTTGACAAAGGACATACTAAATACACGCCGGTATCGGGCATAGACGAACTGAAAACTGCCATAGCCGAAAAGTTTTCGGAAGACTATGGGGTAAGATACGAAAATTCGGAAATACTCGTGTCCTGCGGCGGCAAACATTCTTTATATAATATATTTACGGCTATGCTTAACGAGGGTGACGAAATAATAGTTCCTTCGCCCTACTGGGTTTCATATACGGAAATTATAAAACTTTCCGGCGGAGTTCCGGTAATTGCTGATACTTCAAAAAACGGTTTTAAATTCAACCTTGCAATATTTAAAAGCAGCATTACCACCAAAACGAGGGGCGTCATAATAAATAGTCCGTCAAATCCGACCGGAGTTATGATGGACGAAAAGGACATAGTAGAAATAGCCGATTTTGCCAAAAAACAAGGGCTATATATTATAACCGACGATATATACGAAAAGATTATATTCGACGGTAAAAAGTTTTTTAACGTTTTAATGGCGGATAAATCTATGAAAGAATATACTGTCGCCGTCAACGCCGTATCTAAAACTTATTCCATGACGGGCTTCAGAATAGGCTATACCGCAGGGCCTAAAGATTTAATTGCGGCCATGAACAATATACAGTCGCAGAGTACCTCTAATCCGACTACATTTGCCCAATACGGAGCGCTTGCGGCGTTAAAGGGAGGATACGAATTCACCGATATGATGCGCGGCGAATTTCAAAAAAGAAGGGATTATATGCTCGATTTCTTTGAAAAAAACATAAAAAGCATGACTCCCGTTAAACCGGACGGCGCTTTTTATCTTTTCATCGATATTTCGAAAGTTTTCGGAAAATTAAAAAATTCGAAAGGCGAAACGATAAATTCTTCTTCCGAATATTGCGATTATCTTTTAGATAAATATCTCGTTGCGGCTGTTCCAGGCGTTGAATTCGGCAACGATAATTATATAAGATTGTCGTTTGCCACCGGATTAGACGTTATCATAGAAGGGTTAAACAGAATAAAAAAATCGGCGGATTTAGTATAAATTAAACATAAAATAAACATAAAAATGAAACTTTATAAATATATCCTAAATTTTTTGACCAACGAATCAAAAAAGCCGGAAAATGACGAAAAGGGTGGGGGTAGTTTTGTCGAATTATTAAAATTTTGCGGTAAACTTCCGCTTATTTTAATATCTTTCGCGGTTATAATATTTTCTAAAATAAAAAGAGCCGCTGGAGGCATAAAAGCCAAAGAACCCGGGTTATTCACGATAAGTTTCGGAAATATAAACATGGGCGGCTCTGGAAAAACTCCATTTTCTTATAGTTTAGCCGAATATTTATACGAAAAAGAATTAAAACCCTGCATTATAACCCGCGGATATAAAGGACGCTTAAAAAAAAAGTCTATGTAGCCGCATGGGAGTATGAAATTCCCGAATCAAGAAATAAATTACCCGACGAAGTCCTTCTTTTAATCGAAAAATTTAAATCAAAAAAAATAGATATTCCGGTTATCGTATCGAAAAACAGACTCGCAGCGGCTAAAACCTGCATTAACAACGACGAAATATATTACAACCTTGCGGAAATGGAATGGAATTTAGATACCTCGCACGCCGAAAATAGCGAAATTATTCCGGATGAAACGGCAGAATCAGAAACAGAAGTAATAGATATAACATATGAATGCACTTACAAAGACGTTCATGATGAATTTGACGGAAATAAAAGAATTGCCATTTTAGACGACGGCTTCACGGCGTTAAACATTAAAAAAGATATTAACATAATTCTAATAGACGCAAGCATAGATATATTCATACAGAACGTCATTCCCGCAGGAATTTTAAGAGAACCGCTAAGCGCTTTAAAATATGCCGATATCATAGTTATAAACAAATGCAGACCGGAACTTTTAGAAAATCTATCGCCTTTTAAAACCGAAATCGAAAATAAATTAAAAAAATACAATAAAAATTGCCTTGTATTTTATTCTTATTACAAACCGAATAAACTTATATCTCAAAAAAACGTTATATCCATTGAAGATTTAAAAGCATTTAAATCTAAAGGCGGCAAAATCCTATCGGTATGCGCAATAGGCAATTCAGATTATTTTTATGAAAATTTGACGGACTGCGGGGCGTCTGCGGATTATAAAATGGAATTTGCCGACCATTATGAATACAATGAAACCGATTTCAAAGAAATAACAAACATACTTAATTCCGACGTTAAATATATAGCCGTTACGACTTTAAAGGATTACGTAAAGTTAAAGCGGTTTAAAAATTTTAACGAAGCATCACGAACGGATTCGCCTGTTCCTGATACGTCAGAAGCATATATATACAAATTGCATAATAAAGCATTCGATAAAATTTATTATTTAGACTTCGATATCATAATAGATGGAAATTTTTATGAACATATTTACGATATTTATAAAAGAATATAGATAAAATTAAAATTATGAAAAAAAATAAAGCTCTTGCATATTCGGAATACGTTTTGGTATATTCTTTTTATGCCTTTTTGAATATATTGCCGCAGGATTTGTCGTTAAAAATAGGCAGATTTTTGGGACTGATATTTTATAAAATCGACAAAAAGCACAGAAAACATACCCTAAATAATCTAAAAATCGCATTTCCGACTAAAACCGAAAATGAATTGACTGATATAGCGATAAAATTCTATAAAAATCTAGGCATGGTTTTCGTCGAAATTTTCAGGCTAAATAAATATAAAGAAAGCAATGTCGACGATTTTGTAGAATCCGATTTCGACCACATAAAAAACATTTACGGGGAACAGGGAATTCTCTTGCTTACCGCTCATTTCGGCAACTGGGAACTTCTTGCAAAAACGTTCGGGCTTAAAGGTTATAAAGGCAACGTGCTTGCTAGACCGCTTGACAATCCTTTTATAGAAAAAATTTTATACGATTTAAGAACGGCTTCGGGGAACAAAGTTATCTATAACAGGGAAAACGCCGTAAAAAATATAATTTCGGCATTAAACGAAAAAGAAATCGTCGGATTTCTGCCGGACGAAAATGCTTCTAAGCGCATAGGCGTTTTCGCCGATTTCTTCGGCGTTAAAGCCTGTACTATGCCAGGTATGGCAAACATCGCCGCAAAAACTAAATTTCCCGTAATTCCTGCTTTTATCGTAAGGATTAAAGGAAAGGGCGGAAATTACTCAAAACACCGCCTCATAATAGAGCCTCCGCTCGATATAAAATATACCGGCGACAGAAAGACCGATACCATGAATATCCTGAAACTGTTTAACGAAAAAATAGAAGATATTATAAAACAATATCCCGAACAGTGGTTTTGGATACACAACCGGTGGAAAACAAGGCCGGACGACGAATAATTTTATTATAATTCCAAAAATATGATAAAATTATCGACTTCTTTATTTTTCACGACAACACATAAGTATTTCTCTCTGTTAAACGAGAGATGTCAAAAACTCAAAGTTGACAGTATGTATTTAATAACATATAATTATAGCATATAAAGGAGAAATACAATATGCGCACCACATTAAACATACCTGACGATTTGATTAGAGAAGTCCAGAAAATTTCTGGAGAAAAATCAAAAACAAAAGCTATAGTCAAAACTATGAATGAATATATAAAGCAAAAAAAAATAGCGGAACTTATTGCCTTAAAAGGTAAAATCAATATAGATTATGATTGGGAAATGGAAGAAAAGTCCGAAATAAATTTACAATCTGCAAGAGGGAAATTTTTTGAAAAATAAACCTATGCGTGTTTTGGTTGACACGAGCGTATGGATTGAATTTTTCAAAGCAAATTCTTCCGTAAGCAATAATCTTGAACTGCTTCTAATTGAAGATTCGGTTGAAATTTGCGGAGTTGTCTTATTTGAATTATTACAGGGAATTAAATCAGAGTCCGAAAAATTGAAGATTAAAGATATTTTATTAAATTTACCTTATGTCGAGATAAATAAAAATATGTGGCAAAAATCCGCAGAAATATCTTTAAATATTAAAAAGAAAGGTTACACTATTCCGTTTTCCGATATTTTAATCGGAACTTTAGCGATAGAAAACAATTTTTCCGTTTTTACATTAGATAAGCATTTTGAATTAATTCCGGAATTAGCGCTTTATAAAATTCAAAATTAAAAAGGTTGTCCTAAAAAATTATAATTTAATCGGCAAGTATCGTTTATTAACCACATTGTTGCAACATTAACTCATTTTTAATATAAGATAACTCTTGCAGCAATGAATAAAAATAATAAATATAATGAATAATAATATAGGTAAAAACAAATGCGTGTTCTTAGACAGAGACGGCGTATTAATTGAGGATGTTGGTTATTTAAAAAATCCGGAAGATATAATTATAATGCCTAATTCTATTGAAGCCTTGAAAATTTTAAAAGCCGCGGGGTTTCTTCTTATAATAGTAACCAATCAGGCGGGCATAGCAAAGGGCTTTTTTAGTATGGAAGATTTGGCGTCGGTTCATGAAAAACTCAGTAAAATATACGAAAATAACGGAATTATAATCGACGATTTATATTTCTGCCCCCACCACGAAAAAGGCACCGTCGAACCCTATAATATAAAATGCTCGTGCAGAAAACCCGAAACCGGAATGGCCGTTAAAGGCGTGAAAAAGTTCAATATTGATACCGACAAATCATTTATGGTAGGCGACAAAGACAGCGATATAATGCTTGCGAAAAACTCCGGCTTAAAATCTTTCTATATAAAGAACTCTATGTATGAACACGACGAAAACGTCGTCCCCGATTTCTACGTTAAAGATTTAATGGAAGCGGCGGAAATTATAACGAAAGCCGCATAAACTTTATAAATTATTATTTACCCGCAATTAATAAATTGCAAAAATATTATTGCAAACAACGAAAACTATCCATTTTTTTTAATTGCAATATTGAGGAAAAGCCGTTGCAATAGCGGGGAATTTTGTTTGCAATTTTGGGGAAAAATGATATGCAAAATACATCTGAACTTTAGCGATAGAAAACAATTTTTCCGTTTTTACATTAGATAAGCATTTCGAATTAATTCCGGAATTAGCACTTTATAAAATTTAAAATTAAAAAGACGTCCTAAAAAATTATCTATTGATTATTTTATGAACGGTCTGCTCAAATCTTGTAACTTTCCATTCTAAAAAGGGCTTATATTTAAAAACAGCTGCTGCGTTTTTAGTTTTTAAAATCATAAATAATTTTGGATGCATATTATTTTTAACCATAAGCCTGTAAATATAGTTTGGATTAAATCCAAAAATAAAAAACGCTTTAGCTTTTTTACGTGAAATAAACCTAAGATTATATACTTTAATTATTTTTAATGTTCCTAACCTTATGTATGTTCTATCGGCTATTTTAAATAAGTAAGGTTTAAAAAGAGTCGTAAAAGAGGTATAGCCTAATTTTTTGTGAAACTTGACGTAGCCGCTTTTTAATAAGAGCATATAAAATTTATCGTTATCCATACTGGCGGCCTTATCATAGGGCAGCGCAAAAAAAGCGGAAGAGTATATTTTTTTAATTATTAATTTTTTCGCAAGAGTTTTTGTGAGGATTTCCTGCTTTTGAGCGCACCCTGATAGAAATAAAGGCAGTAAAAATATAACGGTTAAGACTATAATCGATAATTTTATTTTTTTCATATTAAAAATTTAACAATTTAAAATTTAATTTGTTAAAACCGGTCAAGGTAGTTTGGCCGCAAACTCAGACGGCAATAAGCAAATAAATAAATCTGTCCCCTTTAAAGCAGTCCCATTTAAAGCAATAATGAATTAAAGCAGTTTTCTTGCCGCTTTGGCTATGCCTTCGCTGCTCGTCGGATGCTGGTTTGAAAGTCCGGCTACTATATGGATGTCCAAAGAATTTTGTATTGCCGTTACCAATTCGCCTATTAAAAGTTCCGCATCTATTCCTATGACCCATGCACCGATTATTTTTAATGTTTTAGCATCGAAAAATTCCCTTATTTCTCCGTTTAGTTCGTTATATATCTGAGCTTTAGCATCGACCACGAAATCGTATGAACATTCAAGAATATCGATGCCCATTTTTTCAGCCTGCGAAGGCATGATGCCGGCATATGCGGCTTTCGGAAACGTAAATACCGTAGTCGGCACTGCGTTAAAATCCATATAATCGATAGGAATATTGCCGGCAAAAATATTATTTGCGCAAACTAAAGACTGTCTTTCCGCCGAATGAAAAAGCATCGAAAGTCCGTTCACGTCGCCCGATGCATAAATATGCGGAATATTGGTCTGAATAGCGCTGTTTATTTTTATCCTGCCTTTTTTATCAAATTCTATTCCTAACTTATCCGTGCCTTCGGGTATGACGGGTTTTCTTCCGTATGCCATAAGCACCATATCGGCGTTTACGGTTTTTAAGGTTCCGTCTTTCATATATGAAACGTTATAACTATATGCTCCGTCCGCATTGAGCTTTTCTACTTTTTTAATTTCGGTTCCAAGTTCTAATTTAATTTTCGGGTCAAGAGAATTTTGAAGAAGCAAAGCAAATCTTTCGTCCATTGCGGTAAGTATTCTTTTGCTTCTTTGAATTAATGTTACGTCCACGCCGAGTTCGTTAAAAAACGTAGCGGTTTCAACCCCTATATAGCCTCCCCCAAGTATTGCGATAGATTTTGGAAGAGTCTTTATTTTTGTTCCCAAAATATAAATATCGGTGCTGGTAACGCAGTGTTCTTTTCCTTCTATGGGAAGTATATAAGGTTCTGCGCCGCTTGCGATTATTATGCTGTCCGCTTTATATGTTTCTTCAAAATTTTCGCCCGTTACCTTAATTGTATGTTCGTCTATAAACGATGCGATACCTTTGACGAGTTTTAAATTTTTCGATGCTTCTTCAAGTTCTTTCGCATGCTGGGCATACCTGAATTTTTGCACGTTGTCTTTAAAATCTACAATTTTTGTATAATCAAATCCTATATTTTCGCCTTTTAAACCGAAAAATTCCCTGTTTTTTGCCAGTCTGTACACTTCTATGGCTTCTCTTATGGTTTTTGAAGGAACGCACCCCTGCTCTAAACAGTTGCCGCTCATAACTCCTTTAATGTCCGCCATAACTACTTTTTTTCCGGCTTTGGCAAGCCTGAAAGCGGCGGGATAAGCTCCTCCGCCTGCTCCGATAGTAAATACATCGACTTTTTCCATAATGCATAACCCCCTCAAAGTCTAAATATTAAATAAAAATGCAAATACAAATTTTTTATATCAATTGTTATTCATCTATATTCATATAATAAATTATTCTATTATATACCTAAAGATATAAATATCAAAATTTGCCGAAACAAATGCCAAGCCGAAAGAAACAAATTTGCCCGATTATATGACAAATTAAAAATTTACTATACAACCGCCGCCTAGATTTATAAATTTTATAAATTTAACAATCTAAAAAATATGTGATATTATAAATATATGGAATATGCAAACTCGCCACATAAAACCTATAAGTTTAAAATAAGCAAAATGGACTGCGCCGCCTGCGCCGCAACCATTACCGATACAGTAAAAAGAATGGAAGGCGTGAGGGATGCAAAACTCAATTTTGTCAACGAAACTCTTTACGTCGAAACCGAAAACAACAAACCCTCCCCCGAAGAAATAATTAAGATGATTGAATTTGCAGGTTTCGGGGCAGATTTAATCGATTCGGACAAGACGGTTTCCGATAATAGCCTTATTAATTCTTATACGGAAAATGCAGCAGGCAATTCAAAAAATATAAAATTTAACATAGAAGGAATGCACTGCACCAACTGCGCAAAAGCCATCGAAAAAGACGTAGGAAAGTTGAACGGCGTAAACTCTATAATCGTAAACTTCGTCGGAGAAAGCGGCACTGTATCTTACGACCCTTCAAAAACTTCCAAAGACGAAATATTTAAAGCCGTAGTAGAAAGCGGATATACCCCCATAGACGAAACCGAAGAAACCGAAGACGAAAAAAATGAAAACTATATCAAAAACGAAATAGATGCAACGGCGGACTCCGCGAAAAAATTTAAAAAACGCCGCAAAATAACGGACTTGGAAAAAGATTTTTACTGGCTGATATTTACGCTTATATTAGCAATTCCGGTCGTCATACTCACGTATATTAATATATTAGGCATATTCAGAATACCCGCTTTATTTATATTGGCAACGGTAGTTCAGTTTACTGCCGGACTTACGTTTTATAAGGGCGCGTATTATTCTTTAAAAAGTTTTTCGTCCAATATGGACGTACTGGTTTCGCTCGGTATTTCTGCGGCTTATTTTTATTCCGTAGCTTCCGTTTTTTTATTCAAGGGCGAACTTTACTTCGATACTTCCGTTTTGCTTATTCTTTTCATAAGAACAGGCAAACTGCTCGAAAAAATATCTAAACAGAGAGCGACTTCGTCCTTAAAAGCTCTTTTTAAGCTTCAGGCGAATAAAGCGAATCTTGTCGAAGCCGATGGAACTGTTAAAGAAATAGATACTTCCGAAGTTAAACCAGGCGATATACTGCTGGTAAAAAAAGGAGATAAAATACCGGTTGACGGAGTAATAACATACGGACAGACTCAAATTGACGAATCTATGCTTACGGGCGAACCGGTTCCCGTCGAAAAAGGCTTAGGCGGCGAAGTAAGCGGGGCTACTATAAACAAAGGGCAGGCGGTAAAAATTAAGGCGTTAAGGGTCGGAAAAGATACGGTGCTGTCCCAAATAGTCAGGCTGGTCGAAGACGCTCAGGCGGATAAGGCTCCTATTCAGCGTATAGCCGACGAAGTAACCAATTATTTCGTTCCCACGGTCGTAATAATATCATTAATAACGTTTACGGTATGGAAATTTATATTTCATTCAAATTTTTTATTTGCCTTGTCGGCTTCTATAGCCGTTTTAGTAATAGCTTGTCCCTGCGCAATGGGACTTGCAACGCCTATGGCGCTCATGGTCGGAAGTTCGATAGGTTTAGAAAAAGGCATACTGATTAAAAAGTCGTCGAGCCTTGAGGAAATAGCAAGAATAAATGCCGTAGTTTTCGATAAGACCGGAACTATTACATATGGGAAACCGGAAGTCGTCGATATCGTATCTATTAACGGTATACCCGAAAGTGAAATACTGAAAATTGCCGCTTATGCGGAAAGTTTTTCTTCGCATCCTATAGCCGCGGCAATAGTAGATAAATTTAACTCTTTTAACGATAACGATAATTCGGCTTCGGAAAACGGCAGTAAACGGCATAATAACCAAAATATGGAAAATACTCAACTGCTTCGCTTCGACGGCAATAACGATATAAAGACGCCAAACATTTCTGCGCCCGAAAACTTTGAAGAAATAGGCGGATTCGGCATAAAATTAAACTATGAAGGCAAAAAAATATTAATCGGTAAAAAAGAGATATTTAAAGAATCGGAAACCGTAAATTTCGATATGTCCCAATTTAACGAATTTGAAGAAAAATTTGCAAAAGAGGGCAAAACCGTCATCGGAATATCGGTAGGCTCCGCTATTGCCGGAATTATTTCTTTATCGGACAGGGTTAAAGAAACGGCAAAGCCGGCGATATCAAAATTAAAATCTATCGGCATCTCGGTATATCTTCTGACAGGCGATAATCTTAATTCGGCGGTAAACGCCGCAGCCCAAGCTGGAATAGACGAAAAAAACGTTATTGCAAACGTTTTGCCGCAGGATAAACTCGATGAAATAAAAAAACTAAAAAATACGGGTTTAAAAGTAGCGATGGTCGGCGACGGCATAAACGACGCTCCTGCTCTTGCCGCCGCAGACGTCGGTATTGCCATAGGAAGCGGAACCGACGTAGCAAGGGAAACCGGCGACGTAATTTTAGTCAAAAACGATATTAACGACGTATATAAAAGCGTATCGCTAGGCAGAAAAACTTTATTCAAAGTAAAACAAAACCTTTTCTGGGCTTTTTTCTTCAACGGTCTTGGCATTCCTTTAGCAGCAGGGGTTTTTTACGGATTAACGGGATTTTTAATACCGCCTGCTTTTGCAGGTGCGGCTATGGCGGTTTCAAGCATAACCGTTTCTTTAAATTCGATATTGCTAAGAGGTTATTCTAAAGCAATGGATGCAATGTAATAATATATTCATTGATTTCGTATCCGTTTGCTTTACCGACGCTGTTCTAATGATAATTTTTAACAACTTGATATTAGCTGGTTAAAATGATTTCATCCGCTAACGCCCGCAATTATTTTAAATATAAAAAATAATTAATAGCTAATAGCTAATTTGCTTTAGTTTAAATAAAATTTAATTTAATATAAAGACTATAGAGGTGAAAAATGAAAGAAAAAGCGTCTGTATTTAATTATCAAAATTATCTTGCCGAAGAAGAACTTAAAACTTTAAATTTATACTTCGATGCAGCAAATTATCTTTCTATAGGGCAAATCTACCTTATGGATAATCCGCTTTTAAAAGAACCGTTAAAACTTGAACATATAAAACCAAGGCTTCTTGGCCACTGGGGAACGTCGCCCGGTCTTAATTTTATTTATGCCCATATTAACAGAATTATAAAAAAATTCGATTTCAACGCATTATTTATTACAGGTCCCGGACACGGCGGTCCGGCTATTATAGCAAATACTTATATCGAAGGAACTTACAGTGAATACTACCCAAACATGCCCCAAAATTATGACGGCGTTAAAGCTCTTTTTAGGCAATTTTCTGCCCCGGGCGGCGTACCTAGCCATGTTTCGCCTAAAACCCCAGGCTCCATACATGAGGGGGGCGAACTTGGTTACGCATTGAGCCATGCTTACGGAGCTGCGTTAGATAATCCCGATTTAACGGTATTTTGCGTAGTAGGGGACGGCGAAGCTGAAACGGGGCCCATGGCAGCATCGTGGCATATTAATAAATTTTTAAACCCTAAAACGGACGGTATAGTAGTTCCGATACTTCATTTGAACGGATATAAAATAAATAATCCGACAATTCTTGCAAGAATCAGCGAAGAAGAACTTATAGACCTGTTTAAAGGATACGGTTACAAACCTTACATTTTGGAAGACGAATCCGTAGATTCCGCACATAATAAAATGGCTTTAATAATGGATAAAATTTCAAGGGAAATAAATAAAATAAAAAAAGAATACAACGAAAAAAACGACGCAGCTACTAAGATTAGACCTCTTTATCCTATGCTGATATTTAAAACTCCTAAAGGGTGGACTTGTCCAAAAGAAATAGACGGACTTAAATTGGAAGGTTTCTGGCGCGCCCATCAGGTTCCTATTACGGATTTTGAAGAAAAACCGGAACATATCAAAATATTGGAAAACTGGATGAAATCTTACAAGCCGGAAATATTATTCGACGAAAACGGTTCGTTAATAGACAAAATTAAAGAATTCCCGCCGAAAAAAGATAAAAGAATGAGCGCAAACCCTTGCGGAAACGGCGGACTTTTGACAAAAGACCTCATTCTTCCCGATTTTACCGTTTACGCCGAAAAAGTAGAAAAACCTGCGACAACTTACGGAAAAGCCACTACTACATTGGGATATTACCTGCGCGACATAGTCAAAAAGAATATGGATAATTTTAGAATATTCAGTCCCGACGAACATAACTCGAACAGGCTTAATGCGGTTTTCGATACGACCGACAGGCAATGGTGGGGCGATATTTTCAATTTCGACGACCATCTTGCCCATAGCGGAAGAGTAATAGAAATTTTAAGCGAACATACCTGCGAAGGGCTTCTCGAAGGATATTTATTGTCCGGAAGGCATGGTTTTTTTTCGTGCTATGAAGCATTTATACATATAATAGATTCTATGTTCAATCAGCATGCGAAATGGCTTAAAGAAGCCGACGAAGTCGAATGGAGAAGGCCTATACCGTCTTTAAACTATCTTCTCACTTCGCATGTCTGGAGACAGGACCATAATGGTTTTTCGCATCAAGATCCTGGATTTATCGACCACGTTATTACCAAAAAACCAAAATATATAAGGGTCTATCTTCCGTCTGATACAAATACGCTTTTAGTAACTGCCGATAAATGCTTCAGGAGCCAAAACAGAATCAACGTAATGATCGCGGGAAAACAGGAAGAACTCCAATGGTACGACATGGATTCAGCAATTAAAATATGCGATAAAGGACTTGGTATTATGGAATTTGCAAGCAACGACAGAGGAGAAGAACCGGATATAATAATGGCTTGCGCGGGCGACGTTCCTACATTGGAAACGCTTGCCGCCGTTTCGATTTTAAACAACCTCGCACCGGAGCTTAAAATAAGAGTAATAAACGTGATAGACCTTATGACATTAACGCCGAAAGAAGAACATCCCGACGGATTATCCGATAAAGAATTCGATACTCTGTTTACCGAAAACAAACATATTGTTTTTGCATTTCACGGCTATCCATGGCTGATACACAGGCTGTGTTATAGACGCAGAAACCACCCAAATCTGCACGTCAGGGGATACAAAGAAGAAGGAACTACGACTACGCCTTTTGATATGGCGGTGAGAAACGAGTTAGACAGATTTCATCTCGTTATGGACGCAGCCGACAGAGTTGAATCCCTTAAATATAAGGCGGCATATATTAAAAAAGAGATGGAGAGCAGGCTAATAGAACATAAGCAGTATATCCTTAAATACGACGACGATATGCCTGAAATTAAAAACTGGAAGGGCAGTTGGAATTTTTAACTAATATTTATTTAATAGCACGGTAAAACGACAAAAAAGATTTGCCGTGCTTTTTTTCGTTTATTAGCCTGTATGGCAGATATTCCGGCAATAATATTTCCCGTTTATCGTGCTGGACAATTATGTTTATATTATCGTATTTGCGGCATTTGTCTTCATTGCCGTTTTTTTCCTCCGTATCATATTCCGTAATTATTTTATTAATCGCAGTTTCGCAAAAGCCTTTGCCGTACGGAGGGTCGATAAAGATATAATCTGGTTTATATTCGCTTAATACCTCTTTTCCCAAAGCCTTTAAAGCGTCCTTTTTTATAATTTTTACTTTATCCTCTATGCCGAACTGCTTTGAAAGATTGATAATTATCGATATCAATTCCGGCGAAGTTTCGACGAAAATGCAGAAAGCCGCGCCTCTCGAAACAGCCTCGAAACCGACGTTGCCCGTTCCTGCGTATAAGTCGCAAAAAACGGCGCCGTTTATATCGTCTCCAATTACGTTAAATAAAACCCCCTTTAAGAAATCGGACGATGGAGAAACGTTTTTGATATCGAATACGTTAGGTATTATTCTTCCTTTTAATGAACCGGCTATAATACGCATAGATGGATAAATGGATAAATTTTACGTATATATTATTCGCTCAAATCCTCTAACTTTTTTTTATCGAGTATTATAATATCCCTTTTGTCTAATTTTATAATACCTTGTGCCGCAAATTCTTTCAGTGCGCGCGACACAACCTCTCTTGCCGTTCCCGCGATATCCGCTATTATTTTCTGGCTGAGCTTTTCGCCATCGAATAAAAGCAGAATTTTGGCGATTCTTTCCTGCGTACGTTTAAGAGAAAGGTCTTCTATGGCATTCGTAAGATGCCTCAATTTCTCCGACATGCTTTTTATTATATTGATAGATACTTCCGGGTATTTGTAAATAAGTCCTATCATATTTTCGCGCGATAACAAAAATAGTTTCACGTCGGTAACGGCATCCGCGGAAGCAGGGTTTACGTCTTTCACGAAAACAGTTATATCGTTAAACGATTCTCCCGGATAAATCAACTTTAAAATCTGCTCTTTGCCGTCTTTAGAAGATTTATAAACCTTGACGGTTCCTTCGGCTACGAAATATATTCCTTTCGATTTGTCTCCTTCCAGAAAAATATTTTCTCCTGCCGAATAATTTTCTACCTTGAATAAAGTTTTAATATCGTTAAGAATATCGGCATTTAAAGATCCGAAATATTCCGGAATTTTAAAGTTTTCCATAATTTAAAATTTTTTTATAAACTATAAAGCGGCATAAACATTTTATAAATTGAATTAAATATATTTTAATATTATAGTATAAAGTTTGCCGGTATGTAAATAATATAAAATTTATGTTATAATTAATATAATTATATATACTTAATAAGGAGGTAAATTAAATGCCTATCAGAGAATACAAATGCAAAGACTGCGGAAATTATATTGAGGTAATTCAGGGTATGAACGAAAAACCCCTTGAAAAATGCGAAAAATGCGGCGGAAAATTAGAAAAATTAATCTCCAATTCAAGTTTCGTGTTAAAAGGTTCCGGCTGGTATAAAACGGATTATGCAAGTTCGGGCAGTTCGGCAAGCGGAAGCAAATCAAAAAAAACGGCCGACGAAAGCAAAACCGCATCTCCTGCCCCTTCATGCAGTTGTTCCGGCGGTACATGCGGACATTAAAAATTACGAAGAGCGTATTGAGTATGAATATATGCTATTCTAAAACAAAAAATATCGTTAAAGGATATAATTTTAAAATTTATAATAAATATATTGTTTAATGGATAAAATTACTACTTTATTTTTAGACATCGGTAATATTCTTCTTACAAACGGCTGGGATACAGCTTCTAGAAAATTAGCTTCTAAAACTTTCGATCTCGATTACGAGGAGTTTGCCGAAAGACACGGCTATTTATCCTCTTTATATGAAGAAGGAAGAATAACTTTAAACGATTATCTCGATAAAGCAATTTTTTACGACGAGAGAAGTTTTTCAAAAGCCGATTTCAAAAATTTTATGTTCAGCAGGTCCAAGTCTATTCCTGAAATGATAGAGTTGTTTAAATATTTAAAATCCAAATATAAATTAAAAGTAGTAGCGTTAAACAACGAAGGACTGGAACTTTCGAGATACAGGGTAGAAACATTTAAACTTACCGAATTAATCGATTTTTTCGTAACTTCTTGTTTTGTAAAAATGAAAAAACCGGACGAAAACATATATAAACTTGCAATGTATCTTGCATACGTAACAAGCGAAGAAAGTCTTTTTATAGACGACAGGTATTTTAACGTCGAAACAGCCGCAAAATTAGGTATGAATGCATTTCAGCATAAAGATTACGCCGCGACTAAAGACAAATTAGCCCAATACGGCTTAAAAACCGATACGATATAATAATATAAAGTTAAAAATAAAAATCCTCTAAATCTTATAATAGCATTTAGAGGATTTAAAAAATATATACTTTTGAACTTTCGTTTTATTGTATTATTTAGAAACTACTGCGAAATAATCTCTTCTGTTTATAGCATAACACGCTAAAGTATGAGCAGTGCAAAGAGGTTTCTCTTTTCCGAAGCTTATTGTTTTAAGCCTGTTGCCGTTTATACCTAATTTTTCTAAATATGATTTTGCAATATTTGCCCTTCTCCAACCTAACGCCATATTATAAGCTTCAGAACCTCTTCTGTCGCAATTACCCTGTATCTGAACGACGACGTTTTTATTATGTTTTAAGTATTCGGCGTTTCTGTGTAAAATAGCAATATCCCTTGACGTAAGTATGTGACGTAAGTATGGCGGAATTAAACGGAAAATGTATATCGTTATAATTTGCCGAAATATTATACGTCAAACTTTTTTTACAATAACCGGTTTTTTGGCAACCGCAACTTTTTTAATTTGTTTTTTTGCTACCGGTTTAACTTTTTTAACGACCCGTTTACTTGGGGCTATACAGCAGTTATATGAAGAACTGCATGGAGTCGATAAATACGAAGTGCCGGCAAAACTTCCGGAACCGCACGAAGTATTTAAAGCAGAATTGGCATAAACGCTAGCGGGAAAAATAACCGCAAAAGCAATCATAAAAACGCGAACTATCAAATTGGAAATTATCGTAACTTTAATTTTTTTTAACATTTTTTTCTCTAATAAAAAAATAAAATTTTAATCGATATATACATATAAAAATTATTTAAAAACAATCTAATTTTATTATACTATCTATTTTTTCTATGTCAAGTTGCACCGAATTGCACCGAATTGCCGTAAAATTAATTGCCGAAAGTATAAACCGCCATAGCGTTTATAGTGTCCTGAAAACTGTTACCGTCGCCGTAAACTCTGCGGTTTGCCAGCTGGTTTTCAAATTCGAGCCTGAACTGTACGTTTTTAAGTATTTTGGCGGGCGGCCTGTATCCTATAGTAAAAGTCGAGTCGAAATAACGATACGCAATACCGGGGACGCTTTCTTCTTCCCACATGCCTTGCGGATCGGCAACGTCTGCTTCCCTAACGGTCTGCGAAAACCTGCCGTAATGCGATATATCGTAATGATGCAGATAAAAAGCTATTCCTGAAAAACGCGACTTGTCGAAAGTAGAATCGGACGTCGAAATTAGCGCAGACGGATAAATATTTTGCGAAGAATTGAATTCGGCAGGATTTATATTCCTGCTATACACTATAGATTTATTTATGCCTCCGTTTAAACCGACTTCGTAATCTAAAACCGCCGTCCAATATTTTAAAAATTTATATTTAGCGTCTATGAAATTATAAAAAAATTTATTTAAATTATCCTGATAAATATTGTTATCGTATATGACAAAATTTTCGGCTCCGTAAACTATGCCTTCGTGCAGTTTTAAAAAATTAAACGGTTTATACGAAGCGATATATTCAAACGTCGGATATCTGTCTATAGGCGACAAAGCGTTATCGGTCATAGCTATGCCGAAAACCATATTCAGCCTTTTAGTGAAAGGGTATTTAAAAAAGATTCCGGTAAGTTCCCCCGGCTCTATAGCCGTTATAGGCGAATAGGTATTTTCCCATAACCTCGAAAGATTATAGGATTCAAAACCTATTAAATAATTTTTTTCGCCGAGACTAATTTTTAATCCGCTTCCTATAGGAATGCCGAAAGATATATAAAACTGCCTGAATCCGTATAACGGACGGTTATAAACTGATTCCGTGTAATAATTGTAGTTTCCCGTATAGGGTCCTACTGCCTGAATGTTTTCTCCCATATCTAAAGAGACTTTAAAACCTATGCCGAAATTATTTCTTCCGTTTGAAAACGAATTTTTTGAAGCCGTTATATCGAACTCGTTTACTGTAAAACCGTTTACCTTGTAATTGTCAATGTAGTTTCCGTTATAGTTGCCGTCCGGATATTCCTCGTTTGCAACCGGATTGGCAAAATTATAAGTATAAGACGAGGCCAAAGTGCCGAAAAGCTTTATCTGCGACAAAAAGGAGCCGCTCTTTGCATAAGAATTAACGGCGGAAACGCACAAAAATAAAATGCAAGCGACTATTGCGATTATGTTTTTCATACCACTATTATATTACTATCACATTTATAGTATCAAAGACTTTTTTGCTTTTTTTATTTTATATAGCTATATATGCATATAATTTAACCAGTTCTGCGGAAGCGCGGTTATTATCCCCAGAATTACCATGACTAAGCCGAGTATTCCGACGACTGCAATCGATTTTTTAGAATATGCATATTCTCCAAGTATTCTTTTACTGCCTGCAAGAGCTATCAAAAATCCGAGGACTATAGGAAGAATAAACCCGTTAGCCGCCTCCACGTCAACCATAATAGTTACTAAAGGTATTCCCGGTATAAGTACTATCATCGCAGATATAAAAATTAAAGCTATGTATATAAAATAAAAAAGTTTTGCTTCGCTGAAACGGTTATTTAAACTGTGCTTGTATCCCCAGGTTTCTCCCGCCGCCCAAGTAAATGCCATAGAAACTACGAAAGCCGCCAAAATGCTTGAACTGTAAAGACCGACGGCAAACAAAGCCCCTGCGTATTTTCCCGCTAAAGGTATTAAAGACTGACCTATAGCTTTTGCGGTGGAAGGAACTATATGCGCTTTATATAAAGTCGCCGCCGTCATAACTATAACCGCTATCATAAGAACCTGGGTAGCGATGCTTCCTATAAGCGTATCGGTTTGCGCCAGCTTAACGTCTTTTTTGCACAAGTTTTTATCGACCGTGGCGCTTTGCTGGTAATAAATCATCCACGGCATTATTACCGCTCCGGCGTTTGCCGCTATAAGCCATATATAGTCTTTGTCGCCGAGCGGCTGAGAACCGAACAGCCCTTTAAAAACAAGCTGATGATAATCGGGATGCGCAAAAATAGCGGCGGGTATAAATACGAACCCCGTAAGCGAAAAAATAAGGGCGATATTCTCAGCTCTTCGGTAACTTCCGGTAAAAACTACGAACAAAAGGATTAAAAAGCTGACGCCTACGCTGAAAACCTTCGGTATTCCGAATATCTCCCCGCTTGCCGCTATGCCGGAAAATTCCGTAATAAGAGCGGAAAAAACGACAAGAAAAAGCGTGGCCGTTGCAAATGCCGCCCATTTATTGCCGTAATATTCTTTTATAAGCTCGCCGTGGCCTTTCCTTGTAACACACCCAAGCCTCGAAGTCATAGATTGTATTAAATATAAAATCGGTATAAGAAGTATTTGCAGGGGGATGAGCTTATATCCCCACTGTGCTCCGGAAACGCCGGCTGTAGTAACGGAACCTGCATCCATATCGGCTATCATAACTATGAAACCTGGACCTAACACCTTTAAAAAATGAAGGCCTTTATACAGCGACCTCTTGTTAAATAAAGGAAATCTGCCTCTTGACCGCTTTCTTTGTCGTCTTTTTCCTTTATTCCTGTTTTCTTCCGTGTAATCCTGACCCACGATAGCGGAATTTTTCATAAATTATATTATATATATGTTATTATATTTTAATTATATGTTTTTTTAAAATCATATAGAATTTATATCGATACTAAATGATAATAAAAATCATTATCATTATAATACAAATCATAATACGAAAATAAATTTATAATGTCAACAAAAAATTTAATTCAATTTATTTGTTGCTTTTTATCAATTTTAACGATTATTTAGATTTACAGTCGGCGCAAATTCCGTATATTTCTAATTTATGTTTTATCGGGGTAAAATTATTTTTTTTTGCAAGTTTTTCTTGCAGTTTTTCTATTTTATCGTCGTTAACTTCTATGAGACGTCCACATTTCAAACATACAAGATGATCATGGTGCATGTTTCCGTATTTTTGTTCGTATCTTGTTTTTTGCTTTCCTATTTTTATTTCTTCAGCTAAACAGCATTTACATAGTAAATTGAGATTTCTTTGCACGGTAGCATATCCTATTTCGGGATATTTCTTTTTTACTATATTAAACAGTTCTTCGGAAGTAATATGCCTTCCAGCCGAAAAAAAAGCATCTACTATAACTTCACGCTGTTTCGTGTGCCTAAGACCTTTTTCCTCGATGCATTTAATAAAAGTATTTTTAAATTCTTTTTTATTTATGTTGTCCATAATAATAAATTATAAAATTTTTGACGGGTAAAAACAAATTTATTTATTAAGGCCATAATTTTAATTGACTTAATAATTTTATCGGGTATATTATATTATATATAATATTTTATATTTAACTTTAAGCATTAAATCTTAAACTTAAAGGTGCAGGGAAACGGGTTAAAAGCCCGTGCTGTGCCCGCAGCCGTAATAACCGGCGGTTATTTTTACTAATTAATTCAACGATAACCGCTAAGGATATCCTGTATGCCACTGGCTAATGTATGCCGGGAAGGCGGATTATCCGCATGTTTAAGCCGGAAGACCTGCCTTTGAGATTAAATTAATTAATTTTAATTAATTAGCGGGAGGTCTAATTATGTTTTCGCGCATTTTTAATTTTTTCGGTTTCATTAGTTTCAAGCAAAGAGTTATTATTCTTTATTCTTTGTTAATTTCCTACTTATTTATTTCTACCGCAATTTTAATCGACAGGTCGCAGGTATTTCCCAAACTTTTAAGCCTCGGCGCTCTTGCTTTTTTCTTCGGCATAAAACATGCGCTCGACGCAGACCACATTGCGGCGATAGACAACACGACGAGGAAATTAATGAACGACGGGAAAAAACCGGCAGGAGTCGGCTTCTTCTTTTCCGTCGGACATTCTTTATCCGTTTTCTTTCTTACTTTTATAACGGTTTCAATAGGAGCATTCGTTGTAAAATCCTATCCGGCCTTTTCAAAAATCAGCAACGTTATAGGTACCGGAGTATCTGCTCTTTTCCTTTATTTAATCGCAATTATGAATATTGCAATACTTTTAAGTATAATACGCATAGCAAAAAATTTTAAAAAATATAAGGATAAATCTTTAGAGGAAGAACTTTTAAAACGCGGATTTATGTACAGATACTTTCACAAGATAATGAAACTGATAACTTCAAGCTGGCAGATGCTGTTCGTCGGAATCCTTTTCGGATTAGGATTCGATACGGGGACAGAAGTCGCCATACTTTCGATGTCCGCGATGTTTGCCCTTTCAGGTCATCCCTTAATAGACGTATTTATTTTACCGCTCATATTTTCGGCGGGTATGA
>JAKAQP010000008.1 GCA_021822485.1 bacterium | reverse complement strand
GTCTTACCGTCTTATCCTGTCTTATCTATTTTTTGAAATTTATAAATAAATTATTTTTTATTTTTTTTAAAACCTTTTTTAAAAAAATTTATAAAATTTTTAAAAAAACTGTCACACGACTGTCACATAAAA
Source organism: bacterium (assembly GCA_021822485.1). GTDB lineage: Bacteria > SZUA-79 > SZUA-79 > Acidulodesulfobacterales > Acidulodesulfobacteraceae > Acidulodesulfobacterium_A. The sequence continues at coordinate 46,032 of JAKAQP010000008.1, read as the reverse complement.
TATCCGAATGTATAGAATATATGGAAAATATCATAATATCTATAATGCCCTAAAAGTATTAATAAATCTATAAGTGAAGGTAGAAAGCCCATTTAATAAATTTTAATATTTTTCTTTGACACGGTAGGGGTCGGCGGTTCGAGACCGCCCGTGCCTACCAGTTAAAACCGCAGTAAATAAGCCTTTCCAGACTACCTTAAGCAATTTTATATTGATTATAATTTGCATAAATTTTATAATTTTTATAGAATTTTTGTCTCAAATTTGTACCAAATTTGTACCAAATTTTTCCAAAAAGAATTTACAAACAAGGAGAATAAAAATGCCCGGAAACATAATGCGTAGAGGCAAACATTACTACTACGACTTTATGATAGACGGCAAACGCTATAAAGATAGAAAACGAGTTTTTAAAAAAAAGTACGATCAGCTTTTAAAAATGTATTGACAAAAGGAACAGTTTAGATACTCATAAAATAAAATCAATGAACTTAAATTTTTATCTAGTATTAATATTGGATAAAAGCTATCCGTTATACGGTATATTGTAATGGAAAGCATTGCCGAAATATAAAGATATTACGGAGAGATAATTAAAAAATATCAGTATCCCTACTGCAATTAAAATTACCCCGCTTATTACCGATATAGTCTTTATAAAAGGCCTTATCCTTTTAAATGCCGATAAGAATAAATTTAACGATACGGAACTTATAAAAAAAGGAACGGCAAGCCCCATGGCGTAAATAAATAATAATTCGGCTCCCGCCGCCGTATTGTGCATGGTCGAAGCTATAAAAAGGATAGACGCTAAAATGGGACCTATGCACGGCGTCCAAGCGGCGGCGAACACGACGCCTACCAAAGCGGAGCCGATTAAACCCAACGGTTTATTTTTTATGTTGATATTGGCGTCTGCATTCATAAACGACAGAAATTTTATTTTATTAAAAGCTCCGAGTATGAATAGTCCCATGACTATTATAAAAATACCCGCTATTCTCATAAGCCATATAGAATGTAATAAAGAACCTACGGCGCTTGAAAATACCCCCAAAAGAACGAATACCGCCGTAAATCCCAGAATAAACATTAAAGAATGTTTGACGGCTATAAATTTAGCTTTAATCTTACCGCTTGAAGGTTCATCGCCCGTTAATTCTTTAACGGACAAACCGGATATATAAGACAGATAAGACGGTATTAACGGAAAAACGCACGGGCTTATAAAAGAAAATAATCCCGCTAAAAAAGCTACTAAAAATGATACGTTGGGCGTAAAAAAAGAATTCATATATATACTACCTCCAAATAGTATTGCAATTATTATTTATTATATTTTTTAAAGTAATAGCCTAAAAAACCCGGCGGAAGTTCGCCTGTAAAATGCGCTACTATGCTGCCCTGTTTATCTATTATAAAAGATTGCGGTATCTCGTTTATTCCGCCGTAAGCTTGTTCAATTCCGTAATTTGCCATAGCTAGAGGATATGTTATATGTCCGCCGTCAAAATGTTTAAAAAAATTGAGAACCGCTTGAGGTCCGCTATTATTCACCGACAGCCCTATGACACGAAAGCCTTCGCTTTTATGAGCTTTATAAAATTTTTCAATCCGCGGCATTTCAGCGCGGCATGGCGGACACCATGTTGCAAAAAAATTAACCAAGATTATGTGCCCCCTGTATTTTTTAAGAGATAAAATTTTATTCGGATAGTTGATGCTTTTAACCATAAATTGAGGCGCAAAAGTTTCATTGCCGGATTTATTTATTTTAAGAGCTTTGCCTGCAAGATGAAACCAGTCCGGATTTTTTATTATTACTAAAGAACCGGCAAAAACAACCAGAATAATTGCCGAAATTATTATCCATAGTTTGTATTTATTAAATGATTTTACTTTATTAGATTTATTTTTCATAACTAGTACTCCCATTATTTATTATTTTAAGCATATATTAAATATTTAATTTTATTTTATTAGAAAAAATTATATATTTTTCCTAATAAAATAGTAGTCCAATGCTCTATCAGGTTTAATTTAAAATAAATAAAATTATAAATTGAAATAACGATAAGAAAATTTTGGAGGATGAACGATAGGAAATATAAATAGTGTTTGAAGAAAAATATAGAGCATTGCAAATATAAAAATTATAAGAAAATATTCGTTAATATTAAACAAAAATGCAGGAATATTTTGACATTCCAAACAATTAGCAAATCTGGCACGCTTTAAAGAAAGATTATGGGAATTTAATAGAATAGAAGGCGATTTTTTAATTGTTAAAATATTGCTAAAATTTTGTACAAGTAATTTTTTGCCGCTATATACTTTGCTATGGTAATTACTGACTGAAGATATATTGTAAAAATAATTCAAATCATGCATGCCGACAGATAATGCAATACTGAGAAAAGAAAGGAAAATAAAAGTAACCTGCAAGTACTTATTCATTATTTACTAATTTATTGTTGAAATTTTTAATTTTTATTTAAAATAATAAATATTAGCTTATAATAGCATAATTTTACATATTTTGTAAAATAAAATTTTTGGAGATTGCAGAAAGCAGTTTGATTGTAATTAAAAGTATCTGACATTATTTTTCATAGTCTGGGTTTAAAATATCGTAAAGTAAATAAAACTTTGAACGGAACGTTTAAATATTTATAATTTTTTTATTTTTTTTTTACAAAAAGCCCGACATATATAACAGGGGCAAGCCACAGGGACATAAAAACGGATATTAGCAAGCCGCCCATAACCGCAACGGAAAGTGGTTTCAAAAGATCCGTGCCTCTTCCAATACCTATAGCCAGCGGCAGAAAACCGAAAACGTCCGCAAGCATAGTCATCAGTACTGGGCGAAGGCGTTCTCTGGCGGCAAGAAAAACGGACGACGGGTTTGGGGACGAGTTAACGGCGCCGCTGATCTGCCTCGACCTTGCGAATATAAGAATTGCATTATTGGTGGAAATTGCAAAAACTAAAAGAATGCCCAGAAATGCAGTGCTGTCTAGTTCTATACCGGTTATTAAAAGAGCGGCAAGCGCTCCTGCTCCCGACAGCGCAATAGCCGTCATAGATGCTATTGCCGCCCGCTGGCTCGCAAACTGAAAGCCGAAAAAGACGAATATAAGTATAAGCGCAAACGTGAGCATAACGGCCATCTGTTTAAAGCTTTTTACCTGCGAACGATAATATCCTCCGATAGAGGCGGTAACGGACGGCGGAAGATGCATAGAGTCGATAACCTTGCGGGCTTTAGCCGCTCCCGCCGAAAGACCTTCGCCTTTTACCGGCTGAATGAAGATATAGGCATATGGAGCCATATTCTGGTGGGTTATAAAAGGAACTGCTTTTTTGACGCGTATTTTAGAAATATAATCTAACCTTGTATGCGTCCCGTTTTTAAGGGTAAAAGGCCAATTTTTTAGCTCGGATACCGAGACGGATTTATTTTTAATAAAGACGCGCACGGGCAGTACCTGTTCGCCGTACAGCAAAAAGCCGGCTTTCTGTCCCCACAGGAGCCTTTTGACTTTATCCGCTATAACGGGCGGAGTTATGCCGTAAACCGCCGCATAATAGGACGGCGTCAAGGTTATTTCGGGTCCTGCCGAAGGAGATTTAAAATTGACGTACTGGAAATTGCCGGTTTTTCTTAATTTATTTGCTAGAATTTTACCGTATTTTCTGAGCGCATTGGAGCTTTTGCCGAAAAGCATGACTTCTAAGGGCGCATGGGAGCCCGATAAAAATCCGAGACGGTTTACCATGAGCTGTTGAAAATTAAGGTCGATTAGGTCGGGAGCCGCATTATGAAACTTATTATAAAGTTTTCTCATTATTTTTTCGGTAGTTTCGGTGCGGTTTCTTTTTAAAACTATCGTTAAATCGCCCTTATTAGGCGTAGAATAAGGGTTGTCCAAACTCCTGCCTACTACTAATGAAACCTTTTTTACGTTAGAGTTTTCTTTAGCTATGCGCATAAGATATTTTCCGGTTCTTTCGGTGCCGGCAACGCTGCTTCCCACGGGAGTCCTGAACGGAACTACAAAAATACCTTCGTCCCATTTCGGCAAAAAAGCCGTCCGCAGATAAAACATAGAAAACGCTATAGTTATTATGAGCGCAAAAATTACCGGCAATGCAAGCCAAGGCGACCTCATGCCCTTAATCAGTATATAACCGTAAATTTTTCTAAGTCTGTTTTTTTTATAAATTTTACTTTTTTTTCCGGCGTTTTTTCTTTTTGCAAGCATTATAGTAAGTATCGGAGTAAGAGTTAAAGCCGTCAACTGCGACGTTATCAGCGCGATAACTATCGAAAGCGCCATTTGCTTAAAAAGTATGCCGAGAGTTCCGTGTATAAAGATAAGGGGTATAAAAACTATGGAAGACGTAATTGTCGCCGCGGTCATAAGCGGAAGTATTTTGCCTACGCGCTCTAATGCCGAGTCGCCGCCCGTTTCATTAGCCAGCCCTCCCTTCAGCTTATGAAAACCTCTTTCTACTATTACTATTGCATGGTCTATCATAGCTCCGATTGATGCCGTTAATCCGCCGAGCGTCATAATATTAAGACCGAAGCCTAAGGCATTAAGAATAACTACCGTTAAAGATACCGAAACGGGTATTACGGCAAGGGCTATAAGAGCGCCGTCCAGCCGCTTTAAAAAGAGAAATACTACGAACAATGCTATTAAGCCGCCGAGAATAAGGGCAATCCAGACGTCTTTAAGATTGGAATGGATAAGTCGGCTTGTATTATAGACTGAAATTATTTTTAAACCTTTCGGCAGGCGGCCGTTTAAAGATTTAATGCGGCGGCCGATATTTCCGGCGACTTTAACCGTATTTATATTTAAATCCGGCATAATATCGATAAGAAGCGCGTGTCGGTAACCGCTTACCGCCGCTTCGCGGATTAACGGCGGAGACCCAATTTTTACGGTTCCTAAGTCTTTCAAGGGTAAAAGAGTATGTTTTACCTGAATCATAATATTGGAAAGAGCTTTTATATCCGCCGGACGCGGGGTAGTCGCGACTACGAACTGTTTATGATATGTATTCAGGACTCCCGAAAAAAAAGGTCCCTGATACGACCTTAGTATTTTTACGATGTTTTCCGGACCGATATGATACTGGGCAAGACGAAGCGGATTTAAGTTTATTCCAGCCACGGGCCAGCCGCGTCCCGTTCCTTCTATCTGATAAATTCCTTTAACCGATAGTAAAGCGGGTCTTATCTTATAAGCAAAAGTTGACATCATATCGGAACTGCCATAATTTTTACGGTTAGAAACAAGGGCATACTCGGCAAAAGGATATACGTTAGGAGACATCAGCCGGACGGTCATCTTGCTGCCCTGCGGCAGCGCCACCTGACTTAAACGCGATTCAAGCATTAAATAAGCTATATGAGGTTTTATGTTCGATTGAAAATAAACGGTAATTTTAGATATACCGTTGCCAGTTTGCGAGCGGACTAGGCGGACGCCCTGTTCACCTTCCGCCGCTGCTTCGAGAGGCTTGGTCGCCTGAACCAGCATAAATTTTACGGGCAATCTGCCGCTGTGTACTAAAACGGAAACTCTTGGAAAATTGACGTCGGGGAAAATGCTCTCGGGCATATTGCGTGTATAAAACCATCCGACGCCTATAATCATTAAAGAAAGAAGAATTACCGAAAATTTATTCTTCAAAAGAAAATTAAGATATCTTTTCAATGTTTTATCTCCACGGGAACGCCGGATTTAAGTCTAGTAACGGGATATATTATTACAGGTTCTTCAGGTTTTATCCGCCCTTTAACGTATGCTATGCCGTTTTTTTGCCTAACCACTTTCACGCCGACCGCTTGCGCTTTTTTATTTACTACCGTGAATACCGCCGTTCCGCCTTTATGTATAAAAATCGCTCTTTCCGGCAAAGAAAAGACGGAGGCGTAAGATTCTTTAAATCGCAGTTTAACCCATTCGCCGGGAAATAATATAAAATTCTTTTGCAGGCCTACATAAACCGGTACGAGTCCGTTATGAAATGCATTGCCGCCGATAGATATGATTTTGCCTGTTTCACGGGTACGCCCTTTTTTTATTTTAACCGCCATATTTTTATAAAGTTCAAAACTTTGGGAAGGCGTTACATATGTTTTGACCCAGGGCAGACCTTTTCCGTTTAGTACCGCTACGGGACTTCCCGCCGCGACGATAGCGCCGTTCGCCGCTATATAACGAACCGTTCCTTTTGAGCGCGAAACGATAAGACCTTCGCTGCTTATAGATTCTAAAGAACGAAGAGCATAGTATGCATCGGACAGGCTTAAGGCAGCCGCCTCCACTTCTTTTTTTGCGGCTACGCCGTAATGAAATAAAAGTTTCTCTCTTTTAAACTTTATCTTTGCGTACTTTACTTTACTCTTTGCGGAAATTATCTTTGCGTATAAACCTGGATTTACGACTCTTGCGATGACTGTTCCGGCTGTTACGAATTTTGGGAAAGAAAAAGATTCAATAAGTCTTCCCGTAAAAGGAGCTACAAAAACTTGCCTGCCGTTACTAATGACCTTTCCGATAGAAAAAATACTTTTTGCCGTATAAGTTTTTTTAGCATAGGCCACTTTTACCGGCATTGCGGAACCAGCAAAGGCTAAGGGCATGCCGATACCGCAAAGGACGCACGAGATAAAAATTAAAATTGAAATCAAAATTACATTTTTCATAGTTTTCGGTCTCATAGTTTTCCTTCTCCGGAGGGGATTATTCCCATATCTATATCTAATTGAGAAATTGCCAAATAAAAACCGTTTACCGCTTTGGCAAGTTCTATACGCGATTTTATCCAATTATTCTGGGCTTCCTGCAATTCAAGGGCATTAAAAGCCCCTGCCAAATAAGCTTCTTTCGTCATCTTAAAAATTTCACCGGATTTTTTGACTAAAATTTTTGCTCCGTAAATTTCCTTTTTTGAGGCGGATGCTCTGCCGTAATCTATTGTAAGCCTTTTTTTTACGGACAATTTAACTGCGGATGCGGCGGATTTAAGCGCCATAAGCCTTTCATTCGCCGCATCTATATAACCTTTATGAAGCCCAAAATTATAAATAGGAATGTTCAGAATGACGAAAAACTGCCACCCGAGATTAGGGGCGTCGAAGGAATTTACGGTGTCTTCTCCGTATGCGGCGCCGCCCTGAATGTTCGGGAGACTTCCGGCTTTACTTATTGAAACGGATGATTTGGCGGATTTAATTTCCGCATCGGCTATTTTAATCATCGGCTGTTTTTTTATAGCTTTAGAAATCAGCCTGTTTAAAGGAGGAATCCGGTAATTGAATCCGGCGCTGTTCGGAGCGTTTATGCGCAAAGAAAGTTTTGCATGACGGACGCTGCCGTAAAATATCTCCATTAAGAACATCCGTTCAAACGATTTTACTTTTGATTTTAAAATTTTTAAGTTAGTTTGTATGCCTGCCGTCATAAGCTCCGTTTGAACGACGTCGAAACGAGAAAGACTGCCGGCTTTATATCCTATTTTTGCGGCGGTTAAAATTTTTTTCGCGCCGCTTAGCGCCTTTCGTTCTATTTTTATTTCGTCTTTTAGCAGAATAAGTCCGTAAAAATATTGCGTTATACGGGCGGCCGTAAAAAGGCGCGCCAGGCGAAGCCTGTATTTCGCAATCTTAAGATTATCTCCCGCAAGCGAAATTTCACCGTATATTTTAGGGTCGAATATCGGAACGCTTAAACTTACCTGTCCAATTAACTCCCTCATTCCGTTTGCTGAGGCGAATACGGGATAGCCGTTTTTCGTTCGTGTCCAGATTCCTCCCGCATTTACCGCTATATCTGGAAGCAAACCTGCGTCCTCAGCTTTTTTTAAGTCCATTTTTTCGGATATTATATGCTCGGCTTCCAAAATATTCCCCTGATTAGACAAAGCTCTTTTAATAGCCGACGCTAAAGATATTTTTATTATTCTATTCTGTGCCGAAGGCGAAATTTTACCCGTTTTGCTTATTTTGAAATTAATGCCGGAGTTATGCGGATTTGAGAGGGTCTCGGCATATGCAGTTTTAAATGAACAACCTGTGCTAATGAAAAATAAAAATAAAAAAACTGTTTTTACCGCAGCCGAAATTTTTTTTTGCATAAAAATTTAATGAAAGATATAATAATGCATAATACATAATATAATTTTATATATGTTGCATTATATATAATGTTCTTTGATTATGCAAATTACCGGAATTAATCAATAGGAGGGTAAGGGATGATAATAAAATCTTTCGGAGCCGCAAAAAATGTTACGGGAAGCTGCCATATGCTTATAGACGAGAAAGACGGCTCAAACGTAATGATAGACTGCGGACTGTTTCAGGAAAGGGAATTCGAAGACAGAAACTACAAACTAGATTTTGACCCTAAAGACCTCGATTATCTGATTTTAACGCACGCACATATAGACCATTGCGGCAGAATTCCGTTTTTGGTTAAAAATGGATTTAAAGGGCGGATTTTATGTACGAAGCCTACATATCAGCTTGCGAAGGTATTGCTTTTGGACACAGGAAAGATAATGACCGAGGGTTACAGATACGAATTGAAAAAAGCCTTAAGGAGAAACGAAGAGAAACCCCGTCTTTTATACGACGAATCTGACGTGCTTGATTCTTTTGATTATTTCGACCCCGTTCTGGAATACGGAAAACCCCATGAATTAAAAAACGGTTTTGTAGTTTCAGTGCATGATGCCGGACATATTCTGGGGTCTTCTTTCGTAAAGATAAATAAAAACGGCAAATCCGCAATATTTTCGGGCGACCTTGGCAACAAAGAAAAACCCATAGTCAGAAATTTCGAATATCCCGACGAGGCGGATATAATATATACCGAAACGACCTACGGCGACAGAAATCATAGAAGTTTTAAGGAATCGAAAGAAGAATTCTTGGCGGCTATAGCCGAGACTTTTAAAAATAACGGCAATGTTTTAATTCCAAGTTACGCTACCGAAAGGGCTCAGGATATACTTTATATGCTCAGAGAATTTTACGAGCAGGGACTTTTGCCGAAATGCACGGTTTTTTTGGATTCCCCCCTTGCTCTTAATGTCACTAATATATTCGTTCAAAATTTTTCTTACTTTAGAGAAGACAATATTCCGCTTTTCAAAAAAGGAGACCCGTTTGATTTTCCTTATCTTAATATAGTAAAAGATATAGAAGAATCGAAAAGCATAAATAAAGTATCGGAAAGAGCGATTATAATAGCCGGAAGCGGCATGCTTCACGGAGGCAGAATTCTTCATCACCTTAAGCATAATATATGGAAAAAAGAAAATGCGGTAATATTCGTAGGTTATCAGGCAAAGGGGACGCTCGGGAGAAGAATAGTCGAAAAAGAGGAGAAGGTTCGTATTCTGGGTGAAAACTTTAAAGTTAATGCCAAAATTTATACTATAAACGGCTTTTCGTCGCATGCAGACCAGAAAGAGCTTATGGAATGGATTACCGCCTTAAAGTTCAAGCCTCAAAAAGTCTGCCTCGTTCACGGCGACGAAGACGTAATGAACATTTATAAGGGCAAATTGGAAGAAAAGGGATTTAACGTTTATATACCAGGTTATGGAGAGGAAATAAATTTTTGACGAAAACTTTATAATTCGATAATTTTAAAATAAAAAATATATAAGCGGCTTATGGCGATTAATAGATTGAATAATAATAAAACGATAATAATAGCCGGAATAGCGGCTGTAATTTTATGGATAATAATAGCCGCCGTAACTTTCGATAGGGCGTTTATACCTTTAAAAAACTATATAGGCAAAAATTCAAAAATAATATTAGAAGTATCCGTAATTAACGATGACTTAACCCGAACAGGCTCCTTAATAAAAAGGGTAATTTTTTACGAAACATATAAACCCGTTAACTATAAAAATAACGTAAAAAAATATCTGAAAAAATTATCGCTTACCGTAAATAAGACCGACGGGGATTATAAAAAATTATTTACCCTGCTAAATATTAAGACCCCGTTGAAATTAAAGAATGTATCCATTTCAAATGCCAAATATTTTACCGCATTTGCAAAAAAATCCTATTACCACTGGGAATACGTTTCAAAGCCGATAATTAAAAGATTTATTAAATATACCGGATTTGTGACTTTAAAATTGTCGGACAGAATGTTTCTCGAATATACCCTGAATAAATCCGTTTTGCCGACGTATGCGTTTATCCGTAAAATATCCGCAGGTTTCATATATTTAGTTCGTTTTGCCGCATTCGTATTTATTTTTGGAATAATAGTAATTGTATTTCTCGGCGTTCTCGTCATATATTATTTAAATAAATTTTTTCGAGAAATCAGGAAAAGCGAAGAGAGATTTAGAACTATGTTTGATAGCAGTCCGGTCGCGCATCTGGTTAAGGACATAGAAACGGGGAATATTATCGACGCTAATAAAACGGCGGAAAAGTTTTACGGTTATACAAGAAAAGAGTTAACGGCTATGAATATTACCGATATTGCTTTAGTAAGCAAAGAAGAAGATAAGCGGTTTAGAATGGAGGCATATAATAAAGGCATAGGAAACCCGATATCAAAAATTTTTAATCATAAACTTAAAAATAACGACATAAAAAGGGTAGAAGTAACCCTATCAAAAATAGAAATAGACGACAAAGAATATCTTATTAATTCGATTATAGATATTACGGAAAAAATACTTTACGAAAACTCTTTAAAGAAATCGGTCGAGTTTTTTAAAATATTGAGCGAGAACATTCCATCAATAGTATGCTTATACCGCGAAAAAGTAATTTACATGAATTCATTTTGTTTGAACGCTCTCGGTTACTCCATAGATGATATTGCCGATTTAAATCCGCTGGATTTAGTAGATGTGCGTGAAGAAGAAAAATTCAAATTGTTCGAAAATATGAAACGAAGGCTTAACGGCGAATCGTTCGACGAAAAATACACGTTAAAAGTGAAGAAAAAGAACGGCAAAACATTCTGGGGAGAAATAATTGCCAGGACCGTCTTTTTTGAAAATAAATGGACAGGACTCGTGATTATCAATGATGTCAGCGACAGGGTAGTCAAAGAACTAAATTTGCAGAATGAAAGAGATATTTTAAAAGAAATTTCGGAGTTAGACGACTTGACGAATATTGCTAACAGGAGGTCGTTTAACGAAATATTAGATAATTCTATAAGCGACGCTATGCTTAAAAATGCAAAATTTTCCTTGATAATGTTCGATATAGACCGTTTCAAGGAAATTAACGATACCTTCGGACATCAGGCGGGGGATGCGGTTCTTTCCGAGCTTGCGTTTTTAATTAAAGAGAATATAAGAAAAAACGATTTTTTTGCAAGGTTCGGCGGGGAAGAGTTTATGATAATATCTAATAATATCGGGATCGGGGGCGCTGTCGAACTTGCCGAAAAATTAAGATTGAAGATAGAAACCAACGGCTTTTCTTCAAAAATTAACGTAAGGTGCAGTTTCGGAGTAACGGCTTATAAGCGGGAAGACAACGCCGAAAGCATAATAAAAAGAGCGGATGATGCCATGTATAAGGCAAAAGAAAACGGCAGGAACAGGGTTGAAAGCATAGAATAATAATGCGTAATTGTATATTATATGAATATATGATATAACTTAAAATATAAGTTTAATATTGATATAATATATTAATAAAATAATAAAAGCGGGATAAATTTTTATGGACGAAATGAACAATTCAAGTTTTCATTCCGATTTCGATAAAATATTTGAAAGCGGCAGGAATAAAAATAATTTAGAATTAAATCCGTATTTTAAAATAGGCGTTTTTGTCTTTTTGATACTTTTTTTATGGACGCTTATTATTTATTTGTATGTATCTTATATAAACAGGACGAGTAAATACGAAAAGGCTTTAGAAAATATAAATTACAAACTTAAAAACGATTCGCTAAAACTTAAAAAACTTAATTCTAATCTTATATTTTTCAGAAAAGTCGCCGAAAACCAGGTTAACGTTTCTTATATATTATATCTTCTGTCGCTTCACAGGTTCGGCGAAAGTAGAATAAAATCCCTATCCGTAAACAAAGGTAAGGTCGCCATTTCCGTTTTTTCATTGGAAAAAGGCTTTGCGAGAACTTTGAACCTCATGAACGATTACGTCATTTATCTTAATATTTATGATATGAAAATGCATACCGGCAGATTTTATCTGAATGCGCTAAAAAGTAAAAATAAAGAAATAATAGGCGTTCTTTCAAGTAAAAGATTCTTTTAGTCTATAAAGCCGCTGTTTTTAAGGTCTTTTATCGCATTTTGTATTACCGATGCCGAGCATTTTAATCCGTCTATTTCATTCTGCGCCAGTGGGGGTTTAATAACGCTTTCTATGCCGTCTTTTGAAAGAATTGCCGGAACGCCGGTATATATGCCGTTAATCCCGTAATAATCCTCAAGATAAACCGATAAAGGCATTATCTGTCTTCTGTCTTTAACCATAGACTCTATTATTTCAGCCATTACAACTGCGGGAGCGAATATCGTTCCGCCTTTTAAAGCAATTACTTCCGCTGCGCAAGTTCTTGAATATTCGGCAATCTGTTCAAGTTTTTCTGCGTCGTAACCAGGGATAGAACTTAAGGGAACGCTGTTAATGCTTGCAAGCGAAAAAACCGGCGTCATACTGTCGCCGTGTTCTCCCAAGAACATAATATCTACGTCTTTAGGATTCAAGTTGAAAAACGTGCCCACCGCAGACCTTAATCTTGTGGTGTCGAGCATCGTTCCCATTCCAAAGACTTTTTTCCTTTCAAAGCCGGAGACCTTATATGCTACGTACGTCATTATATCTACCGGATTTGAAACGACGAAAAGAATAGCCGTCCTGTTATATTTTGTAATATTGTTTACGATATCTTTTAATATGTGCACGTTTTTTTTATTTAAATCTAATCTCGATTCGCCGGGTTTTCTCGGAATGCCCGCCGTAATAACGATTATATCTGCATCTTTTACCGAGTCGTAATCGGCTGTTTTTACTCTGGTATAACCGGTCAAAGACGTACCGTGCGAAATATCTAGCATTTCGCCTCTTGACAGGTTATGGTTTATATCTATAAGCGTAACTTCTCTTATAATATCTTTCAGGGTAAGCGTATATGCCAACGTTGCTCCGAGTCTGCCTGCGCCGATTATGCTTACTTTCATTAAAAACCTCCGATTTAATAATGGTTTTATAATTAATTGATTTTTAAAATACAAATTTATTTATAAATTTAATTGAAAAAGAAAATTAAGATGGAAATTATTATATTATATAGCGGAATAAAAAATCAATTACTATTTATCGCAATCCGTTATTTTTCTATTCCTGCCCTCGACGGTATGTTATTATTATAATAATGTTTTATTTCTTTCATTTCGGTGACAAGATCGGCTATATCGATTATTTCTTGCGGGGCATTTCTTCCAGTAAGTATCAGTTCTAAATTTTTTCTTTTATTTTTTATTAAATCGATTATTTCTTCAGTTTTTATTATACCCAAATTCAAAGCTACGTTAATTTCGTCAAGGACGAGAATTCCTACACCGTTATCCGAACAGGTTGTATCTAAAGCAAGCGATAAACCTTTTCGGTTAGATTCTATATCTTTTTCGCGCAGTTTGTCTTTGTTTATAAAATAGGGGCTTCCTGCCTGATATATTTTAATAGAATGAGAGCAAGCCTCTAATGCTTTAACCTCTCCGGAATAAGAGCCGCCTTTTAAAAATTGTATTATTAACGATTTTATATTATGTCCGCTTGCCCTTAATGCCTGACCGAGAGCCGCCGTAGTTTTGCCTTTTCCGTTTCCGGTATATACCTGGACCAATCCTATTTCTAAAAAACCGTCGGACGCCGATATTTCCTTAAACCAGTTATTGTGTTTGGATAAATTTTTATCGCTCATTAAATATGATGACCTGAGATGCTAAAGTTTTAATAGTATAATTGAACAATTTTTTTGCCGCCGCATAATTTGCCGGTTTAATTTTATATCCGAATACCGAGAATATAGAATTAAAAATCAGCGCTCCGTTTTTTATGCTATAAGCAGTTTTGAAAGAGCCGACTTTATTTTTAAAAATGACAGCTTGAGGTATATACATAATTTTATAATTTTTTGGAAAGTTTATATTGACGGCGGTTTTTTCGGAAAAGTTATAACTGAATTTTATAGGATATTTTCTTTTTTTTAAGGCGGTTATTTTTGCAAGTTCGTTACGCGTTCTTAACGGAATTCTTATCATTATTTTTTTGCCGTTTTTGCCTGCATATTTTTTTGCCGTAAAAGAAAACTTTTCGATATAAGGTTTAGTCATGCTGTTGCCGTTTTCAAAAGAATAATTTATGAGTTTTGCATCAGGAGCTATAGACATTATATTTTTTAATACCCCGTTTCGTTTCTTTTTTTCGGAAATAGAAGAATAAAGGTACCGTTTGTACATATCGTATGCGCCGCCGTAAATTATAGCCGCTCTGACTTTAATACTTCCGTTTGTGTAAACCGATGCATATTCCTTGTCGTTAATATAGTTTTTTAACGGAGGAAATATAGGAGTTCTTGCTATTACGGCTTTTCCGCCGACTATTATCAATACATTTCTGCCTTGGTCCATCGTCGGCAGGTCGCCGAAAGTAGTAACGTTAGACGTAGTGTCGGCAAACATAAATTTTCCGGATTTGAGTTTTATTGCCGTAATTTCGTGGTCAAATACAAAAGGCGTAGGTATATTAGGATTCATGTTTGGAATTTCGGTAGTCGGTATCAGAACGGGATATGCTTTAACCCCTATCTGATTTAGCATTGAAGCAAAAAGCGTAGCATGGTCTTTGCAGTCGCCTAACCTGTTTTTAAAAATAGCGTTTACGTCACTAGGTTTATATCCATCTATGCCGAATTCATATCCGACATACCTGATTCTTTTTGCTACAAAATCATAAATAGATTTTATTTTTTCTAATTTTGTTTTTTTTGAAGCAGTTATTTTTTTTATAAAATTTTTAATCTGTTTTCCGGGTTTTATTATATCTTTAGTTAGATTTGCATACCATCCGGCTACGTCGTTCCATGATTTTACCGACGATACCATAACATGAGGAACTATAAAAGATTCACCGGGACCCATGGGTTCGGAAGTTAACTTTTTTCTGTTCCATAAAGACCAGATAAGAGTAATATTTTTTGAATTTTTTATTATTTCGGGTTTTTCTTTAAAACCGTATTCGTCGTATCTATAATATACTCCGTCGGGTATAGTTAATTTATATACAGATTTTTTTAAAGGGGAAAGTCCTCCGAAATAGTCTTCCGTAAAAAAATTATTTTTCATATAAGGTTTTAATACTATCGACCTGAATTTATAATCTAATATAGAGCCTTTGACAAGTCCTGGAATTTGTACGGTTTTCAGCAGCTGGTTCGAAAAAATAGGCGCTTCCGGATTAAAAGGGGCCGTTACCGTTTTTAAGTTATTTAAATTTATATTTATAATATTTCCGTCCGGCTGGATTATTTTAATAAAATAAACTTTTAATTTTTGGTTTTTGCTTGAAAAAGGGAATGAAAGAGACGAGTATTTTTTGATGCCTTTTTTATTTAATATTTTTATTATTTCGTGCTCCGTCATAACGTCTTCAAAATTTCTTTTTATAGTTTCCGCGGTATAATCCAATAAAGTTTTCGACGAAGAAGCGGAATAATTCGCCGGATAAGAATAGCATTTTGCCGAATTTAAATTAAACAGAATTAACGGCATAATTATAAAAAGCGCAAAAAATGCGATCGTGCCTGTAAATCTTTTATATTGCATAAATTCTCCGTATTCTATTAATATTTAATTATGTAATTTATTTAAATTATTTTGTTTTATTTTAAGCGATGTTTATTGTTTATGATTATTTATGTTAATGGTGCCGGAAGGGGGAATCGAACCCCCACAAGATAAATCTTACACGGCCCTGAACCGTGCGCGTCTACCAGTTCCGCCATTCCGGCAGATAAATTAAATAAAAATAATTATAATGACAAAAAATACTACAGGTGCTATTATTATATATATTTTTATATACATACAATAATTTTTTTATAATTTTATCATATTTTAAAAATAAATAATACTAAAAACCGATGAAAACCGTAACAAGAGAAGATATAATCTATCTTTTTTCAGGAAAATCAGATGTCCCTCTTTCCTTTGCCGATATTAAACACGGTTTAAACGTTAAATCTGCAAAAAACCTTTATACGGTAAAAAAAATCCTCGATTCTATGACGGCGGACGGCGACTTAATTTTTACTAAAGGGGAAAAATATATATTTTCTCAAAAACTTAATTTTATACACGGCACGGTAGTATTAAAAAAACGAAATTTTGCATTTGTCACCGATGAAACCGGCGGAGGGAAAGATATTTTTGTTAAAAGTTCGGATCTTGCCGGAGCTATCCCTATGGATACCGTCGTTATGCAGATTATACCGGACAGCACCTACTACTTAAAGAAAAAGCAAAAAAATAAAGATTCGGAAACCAGACGCGGAAGGGTGATAAGAATAATCAAAAGAAATTTAAAAAACATTAAAGCCGTCGTTAAGGTTGAAAAAAATATCGCAGTTTTGACGCCCGTATCTCCCGAGTTTGACGACTTCTTTTATTTCGATATGCATAAATTTAAAGACAAGGGGAAATTAAAAAACGGCGTTATCGTAAATGCGGTTTTACCCGAAACGGACGATTTTTCGTCGCGTATAATATCTATAGATAAAATTTTGGGCGATATAGAAGAAAAAGACGCCGAAGAAGAGATAATACTTAACAAATATAATATTTATAAGTCTTTTGGAGAAAAAGCATTAAAAGAATTGGACGAATTTTCTTCCGATATAGAAGAATCGGATAAGAAAGAAAAAGACAGACTTGATTTAACGTCATTGCCTTTTATTACCATAGACGGTGAAGATGCGAAAGATTTCGACGACGCGGTTTATTTGCAGTCGGGAGGCAATGCGAAAACCAGTGCGGCAAAACTTTACGTAGCTATAGCCGACGTTTCTTATTTTGTAAAATTCGGCAGCGCAATAGACGATGAAGCTTTTAAGAGGGGCAATTCTACATATTTTCCCGGCAGCGTATATCCCATGCTTCCGGAAAAATTATCAAACGGATTGTGCAGTCTTCTGCCGGAAAAAAAGCGTTTTGTTATGGTTTGCGAAATGGATATAGACTTAAAGACCGGCAGCATTAAAAAGAAAAAAATATACAAAGGCGTTATAAAAACTTTCGGAAGGCTTACTTATAACGAGGTATATAATTTTCTTAATGCGTTAGACGAAAACGAAGATGATATTTTAAACGAAAAACTAACCCCTATAAAAGATATGCTTATAGGTATGAGAAATCTTTCTAAAATATTAAGGAATAAGAGAATCAAAAACGGCAGCTTAAATTTCGACCCGGTAAAAAGCAAGGTGGAACTCGACGAAAATAAAGAACCGATAAGCGTGGCTCCGGAGCCGAGAAATTTTGCCCATGATTTAATAGAAGATTTCATGATAACCGCAAACTGCGCCGTTGCCGAATTTATCGAATCGAAAAAAATACCTTCGATATACAGGGTGCATGAAAGACCGGACGAAGACAAGATAAAAGATTTTTTTAAAATGTTAAAATATTTTAAAATCTCCGTTCCAAACGTGTCAATGGAAAATCCTTCCGATTATCAAAAAATGCTTGATAGAATAAAAGGAACGCCGCTTTCGGCTTTTCTTGAACAGGCTTTTTTAAGGTCTATGAAAATAGCGGTTTATTCGCCGGTAAATATACGCCATTTCGGTCTTGCTTTGTCGTCTTACACGCATTTTACTTCACCGATAAGAAGATATGCCGACCTTATAATACATAGAATACTTGCGTTTATAATTAGCGATGAAAGAAACGAAAATAAAATTCCCGAATGGTTAAATCTTGAATATTTAAAATCGGTTTCAAACGCAATTTCCAGAAGGGAAAAGCTTTCCTCAGACGCAGAAAGGGAATATTTGGACTTTAAAAAGATGCAGTTTTTAAAGAAACACGAGCAGGCTCTTTACGAAGGTTTTATTACCAATGTCGTGAATTTTGGGTTTTTCGTCGATATTAAAGGATTTTTTATACAGGGATTCGTGCATGTTTCTACGATAGCGGACGATTATTACGAATACAATGATTACTCTAAGATTCTTAAGGGAAGGCATACAAGAAAAATATTTAAGACTGGAGACGGCGTTTTGGTCAGCGTTTACTCTATAGACCTTCTTAAAAGAGAAATAGATCTTAGATTTGTTAAGTTTCAAAAATGAAAAATATAATATAGTATAATATAACATTATAAAATATGACGAAAAATAATTTATTACCATGAAAATAGGCGATTTTGTAAAACTGATAAGAGCAATCAGGCGGATAAGGCAGGTTATTTCTATATTTGCAAAACACGGTTTCTATCAGATTATAACTAATACGGGTCTGTCTAAATTTTTTATATTTAAAAAATATCTCAAAGCGGCTTACCCCGTTGACGATTATCAGAACGTTCCGCCCGAGATAAGGCTGAGATATGCTCTGGAAGAGCTTGGACCTACTTTTATTAAGCTTGGACAGGTGTTTTCCCAGGAAATACGGACACTGCCGTTAAAATATATCGTGGAGCTTAGAAAACTTCAGGATGCAACCCGTGCGGATTTTAATAACATAAAAGAAATAGATGAAATATTTAAAAACGAAACCGGCAAAAATATAGAAGACGTTTTTGAATCGTTTAACGAAATTCCCGTTGCATCTGCTTCAATAGCTCAGGTGCATAAAGCCGTTTTAAAAAACGGTACCACCGTTGCGGTAAAAATAAAAAAAAGAAACGTAGATAAATCTATAAAAAACGATATAGACGTTTTATATTTTATAGTCGGTATAATTAAAGAAGCCGTAAAAGAATTTTTATATATAGACAACATTGAAGATTTATTTAATGAATTCAGTAAAAGCATTATGTCTGAACTGGATTTCATGGTTGAAGCGGGATACACCGAAAAAATAAGAAAATCCAATTTAGACAAAGACACCGTTGAAATTCCAAAAATTTACTGGCAATACTCAGCTAAATCTATATTAGTCGAAGATTTTATAGACGGCGTAAAAGTCAGCGATATCGACGAACTTTCTAAGAAAGGTTACGACAATAAAGTTATTCTTAAAATATTTCTAAATCATTTCTTTAAACAAATATTCATAATAGGTTATTTTAACGCCGACCCCCATCCCGGAAACGTTTTTGTCGTAGATCAGGAAAAAATAGGCATAATAGATTTCGGCTCTGTAGGAATACTGACAAAAGATTTACGGAAAAAAATATTGAAATATTTTATAGAATTTTTTAACGCAAATTATGAAGAGGCGGCTTCTTTGTTTATAGAAATATGTATGGGAGATTTAACAGATAAAGAAGAGCAGATTTTTAAATTTGAACTTATGGAATTCATAGAAAGTTTTTATAATAAACCTTTTAAAGATATTTACAGTTCAGAAATTCTATTGGAAACTTTAAGGATAGGGCAAAAAAATAAATTAATAGTACCGTCTGAACTTTCTTTGCTGTTCAAGGCTTTGCTCCCTATAGAATCTATAGCTAAAACGCTTGACCCCGATTTTTCTTTTGTCGACTCCGGTTTAAAATTCTTTGATTTTGACGTTTTAATCAATAAAAAAGAAAGAGTAAAAGAGATTAAAGAATCTTTCGTCGATAAACTAAAAAATTATAAAGATTTATTTAGCGGATTTCCTAAAAGAGCGGATAAAATACTTAAAAAAATGTCGGAGGACAATTTTTCCATAGATTTTATCCATAAAGGGTTAGACGGCTTTATAGAAGAAATGGAGAGATCCAGCAAAAGAATGACGAACGGACTTTTAATAGCGTCTTTGATAATTTCATCCGGGATTTTGGTTTTTATAGGAAGCGTTTATTCGTATTTTTATATTTTGATTATGGGCATAGTCGGATGGGTAATGGGTTTAATATATATATTAATTTTATTGCTTAAATAATTTAATTATTATAAATATTGTAAAAGTACGCGGGGGTGTAAAATATTGCAAGTTTTAGAGATAAATAGCGCGGAATTTGATTTTAAAAATTCGGTAATTACTATAGGAAGTTTTGACGGCATTCATTTAGGACACAGAAGATTGATGGAAATGGCTAAAGATTCGGCGGCGGAGTTGAATTCGGTTTCCGTAGTTCTTACATTTCATCCGCATCCTTCCAGAATAATCAATCCTGATGCTAAAATTAAACTTATAACTACATTTGAAAAAAAAATCGAATTAATAGAAGAAATAGGTATAGACTACTTGGTTTATATTGCTTTTACTGCGGAGTTCGCCGGTATGCAGCCAGAAGATTTTATTAAAAACGTTATAGTAAAAAAATTAAATCCGGTAAAAATAATAGTGGGACACGATTTTGGATTCGGCGTTAATAAATCCGGAAATATTGCTTTATTAGATAAATTGTCAAACGAAATCGGTTTTAAACTTGAGGTCGTCGAACCTGTTATAATCGATAATCAAATAGTTTCAAGTACCCTTATCAGGAGATTGGTCGTGACGGGCAAGGTTTGCGCAGTAAAAAGATTTCTGGGAAGAGACTATTCGGTTCACGGCAGGGTAGTTAAGGGCTGCGGCAGAGGAAGACAGCTTGGGTATCCGACCGCAAATATTATTCCGGAGGAAGAATTATTTCCTAAAGACGGAGTTTACGTTACTAACATAGGAATAAACGGAAAACTGTACGATTCTATTACCAACGTCGGTTCAAATCCTACTTTTGACGATATCGAAAGAAGAATAGAAACTTATATATTCGACTTTGACGAGAATTTATACGACAAAGAAATAGAAGTTTTCTTCCTTGAAAGATTGAGGGAAGAGATAAAGTTTGACAATATAAACGAACTTGAAGAAAGAATTAAAAAAGACATAGAACTTGCGGGTTTAATTTTAAAAAGAAGTTATAAAAAAAGGCACTGCCTTTGATTTTTAATCCAAAATGTAATAAAATAAATTTATTATGAAGCGGCAAAAAACAAAAAAAATTAAAATTTTTATTTTAAACGCTATCGTCGGATTTATTATTTTAACTACCGGTTTTTTTGCATATGCGGCATTAGACATGTTCGGGATGATTCGTTCCGGAACTTCAGGCTTGCCGTATTCGTTAAAACAGTCCGGCATGGTTTTTTTTAACGGAAACAGCGGGATAAAACTTGCATATCCTTCATTGTCCGGCACTTCTGACGGAGCTTTTTTTTATTTCGTTTTTATTTTAGCCGTTTTATTTGCCGCCGCCGCCATAATTTTTATGTATGTATATTTTTACAGGCTGATTGAAGTTCAGGATAATACGGAGAAATCGTTAAGATCTTTAGAAAAAAATATTCTTGAAATACCATCTACCATTATCCATGAGATTAAAGGCAACATAAATTCGATTATGATTAACTCCAGAATATTGACGGAAAAGATTAAAAATTCGGAGTTTAATAAAAAAGACGATATAGCTAAAACAGGATATATCATAGAAGACGAAATATCGAAAATAGCTTTTACTATTGACGACATACTTAAGTTTACAAAAGATTTAGATTTAAATTTGGAAGAGGTTAATCTTTCCTCATTAATACTTGAAGCATACGAAGCGGTTAAAGACGGATTTTCAATGAAAGAAATTAAATTCTTTTCTTCCGTCGATAAAAATATAAATATCGTTATGGATAAAGATTTAATGGTTCAAGTTTTTAAAAATTTAATATTAAATGCCGCAGAGTCGTACGGCGGCAAAAACGGAGAAGTTTTAATCCATTCTTCTTATATCTTAAATAAAGTTTGTTTAACGGTCGAAGACTATGGGTGCGGCATTGAAAAAAAAGAGTTAAACAAAATTTTTGAACCTTTTTTTACGACGAAAAAAAACGGCGTAGGACTCGGTCTTGCCCTGATAAAAAGAATAGCCGACGCGCATAAATTCGATATAAATATTGCATCCCGCATAGGTTATGGAACAAAGGTTTCTTTAATTATGAAAGAAATTCAGTAAAAAAACGCTGCAGCGGTAAATTAATCGTTATAAATGAAACTGTCCGATAGAAAATCCGTCAATATATTGATAGTCGAAGACGAAGATGCTTCGAGGAACGGTCTTGTCGAGTATTTCAACCTTAAGGGCTATAAAGTTTTTTCGGCCGACCGTCTCAAATCCGCGTTTGAAATTTTAAGCTCTTCAGCCGAATTAGAAAATAATAAAGATAAAATAGACATTATAATTACCGACCTTAAACTTCCCGACGGAACCGGATTGGAATTATTAAAATCTATAAAAGAAGGCTTAAATCAAAATGCCGAAGTTATAATAGCTACCGGTTTCAGTTCGGTCAAAACGGCGGTAGAAGCTATTAAACTCGGAGCGTACGATTATATAACCAAACCGGTAAATCTTGAAGAATTAGATTTGCTGATAAGCCGTATAATATCAAATAAAAACCTCATAGATGAATTAAATATTCTTAAAAACAGGCTTGACGAAAAATATAATTTCGGCAACCTTATAACGTCTTCAAGAAAAATGATCGAAACCGTCGATACCGCAATCTCGGTATCCGGTACTAATTCTACCGTTCTTATAGAAGGAGAATCCGGTACTGGCAAAGAACTCCTTGCCAACATAATAGTTAATAATTCTAAAAGAAAAAATAAATCTTTCGTTAAAGTAAATTGTGCAGCACTTTCAGAGACTGTTTTGGAAAACGAGCTTTTCGGACACGAAAAAGGGGCATATACCGGCGCGGATTCCTTATACAAGGGAAGATTTGAAATTGCCGACGGCGGAACTATATTTCTTGACGAAATAGGGGAAATTTCTTTAAAAATGCAGACTAAAATATTGCGGGTTTTACAGGAAAAAGAGTTTGAAAGAGTCGGGGGCAGCAAAACTATTAAAATAGACATAAGGATAATAGCCGCATCGCAAGATATAACTAAAAAGGTTTCTAACGGCGAATTCAGGAAAGATTTATATTACAGGCTTAACGTAATAAACCTTAATCTTATACCTTTAAGGGAAAGAAAGGAAGATATACCGCTTCTGGTTAAGCGTTTCTTAAGCGATTTTGCCAAGGAAAACGGAAAAAAAATTACGGGATTAAACAAAGATGTTTTCGATATTTTATTAAATTACGATTATCCCGGCAATGTCAGAGAGCTTAAAAATATTATAGAGTATATGACCGCGGTTTCTAAAAATTCGGTTATAGACGAATCGTCCATACCCGGCTATTTAAAGAAAATAAATCAAAAAAAAGAAGCCGATTCGGACTCCGGCGGTAAAGATTTTATAAAGATACCGTTAGGAATCAGCTTAGAAGACGCCGAAAATATTATCATAAAAAAGACGCTTGAAATAAACGGATTTAATAAGGTCAAAACCGCAGATGACTTAAAAATAGGTTTAAAAACCGTTTACAGGAAATTAGAAAAAATTTAATGATTTTTTTTTAATTCGTATATATATTTTTTTACCTGCGCCGTTTTCTTCATTTTATAAGATTTAATGAAATATTCTACAGCTTTTTTGTAGTTTTTCAACTTTAAATAATCCATGCCCGTATGTTTTAAAACGGTCGGAGACTTGCCTAGCTTTTTAAGCGCAGTTTTGAATAGTTTAAGCGCTTTAGCGTATTTTCCTTCTCTGTAATATACAAATCCAAGGCTGTCGATTATAAAAGGGGAGCCTTTATCGTATGACAGAGCTTTTTTAATCAATTTTTCCGCCGTTTTGATATTCTTATTTTTGACCGCGAGGTAATATCCCAAATAGTTAAGCGCTGAAGCATCGTACGGGTTTATTTTTAATATTTTTTTCATAACGGCGGCGGCTTTTTTGTCCGCTTTAAGATAATGATACGCCGAACCTAATTCGTACAAAAGAGCCGTATTATTTTTAAATTTAGATAAACCTCTTTCAATTACGAGTTTAGAAAATTGATAATCTTTTATTTCCGATAGAGCGATTGCCGAAAAATAATAAAATTTTAATTTTTTTTTAATTTTAATATCGTTAAGCATTTTAGATATAGTCGAAATTATAAATTTTTTATATCTCGTTTTATCCGTTTTTTTGTAACGGTTAATGTATATTTCCATAGTTTCAAGTTTTGCGTCTATATAATGCCTGCCTGGTTTGAGCATGTCCAGATACTCCAGCCCTTTTTTATAACTTTTTTCTAATATATATGAAATTCCGATAAAAAAATATGCATTATTTTTCAGTCTGTCATTATTTTTAGCGGCGGCAGATACGTCGATAAAATCTAAAAATCTTTTTCTTGCCTGCGGATATTTTTTTTGGGCATATTCTAATATTGCAGACTGATACAGCGCCGTCTTAGAATAAGGGTTTATTTTTAAATATTTATCGAAAATGCCTGCGGCTTTTTTTATTTTTCCGTTTAATATGTAAAGAACCGCAAGCCTAAAATACGCTTTTTTAAAATAGGGGTCTATATCGATGAGACTTATAAGATTTTTTTCGGCTTTATTTTTTTTATTTAATACGGAATATATTTTTGACAGTTGATAATATGAATCTATATTGCCGGGATGCTGCATTTTTGCTATATTAAAATAAAAAGCAGCGGTTTTTAAATCGTTTTCATATATATAAATATTGGCAATGAATAGAAGTGCTTTTAGGCTATAAGGGTTTTTGTTTAAAATACTCTTAAGTATAGTTACCGCCCGTTTCATATTATTCTCGCCTGTTTCAATTTTTGCTTTTAAAATCAAATACTTAGTATGAGCTGCCGATAATTTTCCGGAACCGATGTTTTTATGCATTAGTTTTAAAGCGGTATCTATATATTTTAAGGCTTTTTTATATTTCGACTGCTTAAAGTATAAAACCGCCGTTATATAATTTAAATAAGGTTTTTGGAAATAGGTCGGAGGCTCTTTTTTAAAATATTTTATAGCAAAGCCGTAATTTCCGTCGTAATAATTAATATAACCTGCCGCGGCGTTAAATACCGTTTTTGATTTTAGAGTCTCTCTTGTAAAACCTGCGGCATCGGTCCGTTTAATAAAATATATTACGTTAAAAAGAATGAAAAACAGCGCAATACATATATAAATCGCAGTTATCAAATGTTTTTTTTCAGCAATATAAAAAATTCCGTATTCCCCTTTTTTCCTTTTATACATGATTTTTTTACTCCTAATACGCATAGATTCAAATTTTTTGAAAAATCTATTATTTTATTAATGACGGATTCGTGTATTTTATCGTCTTTTACTATACCTTTTTTAATATTTTTTTTGTTTTCTGTTTCAAATTGCGGTTTTATTAAAAAAAGCATTATTCCTTCCTTTTTTACGAATTTTAATATATACGGTATAATTTTAGTAAGCGACGTAAAAGAGGCATCGCATACTGCAATATCGAGTTCTTCCCCTATATTTTCAAAAGGAATGGTTTTAATGTCTGTATTTTCCAAATTTTTAATTTTTGGATTGTTCCTTAAAGAATAATGAAGCTGTCCGTAGCCGACGTCGATGCAGAATGCAAAATCCGCACCTTCTTTTAGAAGGCAGTCCGTGAAACCTCCCGTTGAAGCTCCTATATCGATTATTCTTTTACCCTTTACGTCCAATTTAAAATCGGACAAGGCGCACTTCAGTTTTAATCCTCCGCGCGATACGTAAGGATTGCTTTTTTTAATCTCTATTGAACTGTCTCTGTCAACCTGAGTTCCCGGCTTGACGCATTTTAATCCGTTAACGCTTACCATTCCTTCCATTATAAGCGCCGCCGCCCTGCTTCTAGTTAAATTATATCCAGACGAGGGTTCAGCAAGAAGAACATCTAATCTTATTTTTTTCACAGTCCGAGATAAAAAAAGCTTTTATTGTATCCGATAAACTTTCCTCCGAAAATCCTTTTAAGGCAAGAAGCTCCGACCGCGATCCATGCTCTATGAAATCGGAGCCGAGGGATACTATTTTATATTCTAAGGAATTCAGATTAGTTTGCCGGCTTAACAAGGTTAAAAGTTTTGCTCCAAAACCCGAAAACTCTACGTTTTCTTCCACCGTCATTATTTTTTCCGCATTTTTAATTTTATTTATTAATTCGGCGGAAATGGGTGAAATAAACCTTGCGTCTATTAGGCTGATTAAATTTTCGGGAGTTTTAGCATTATTTTCGTTAAGCGTTTTGAGTATTTTGTTTAATATTAAAGTATGCGGCGCTCCGATACTTATTACTACATTTTTAAAGCTGCCTGCATCAAGCAATATCTCAAATTCTCCTTCGGTTAAAACCGCAACGCTTTCTTTTTTAGGAAGTTCAAAATAAGGAGTTTCTGCTTTCGGATATCTTATGGCAACCGGTTTTCCGTAAGTCAAAGAGCTTTTAACCATGCGTATAAGTTCATATTCGTTTCTAGGCGCCATAAAAATTAGGTTCGGTATGTAGTTTAAAAAGGATATGTCGAATATTCCCTGATGGGTTGCGCCGTCTTCTCCGGCAATCCCCGCTCTGTCTATGCATAAAACGACGGGAAGATTCTGCAGGCAGACATCATGAATTATCTGGTCTAAAGAGCGCTGAAGAAACGTCGAATATATAAAAACAAACGGTTTTAATCCGTTCGATGCGGCGCCTGCGGCAAACGTTACCGCGTGTTCTTCGGCTATGCCGACATCGAAAAATCTGTCGGGAAAAAGTTTTGAAAATTTTGAAAGTCCGGTTCCGTCGGGCATTGCCGCCGTTACGGCTATTATGTCGGCATTATCCGACGCCATATCTGCAAGAAAGTTGGAAGCCGTTTCGCCGTATGAAACGTTGCCGGATTTTTTTAAGGTTAAACCGGTGTTTTTATCAAAAGCTGAAATCCCGTGAAATATTGACGGATTTTTTTCCGCAGGTTCGTAACCTTTTCCTTTTTTTGTTATAACATGGAGCAGTATCGGCTTTTTTAACCTCTTTATGTTATCGAAAGAATCGAGCAGATGTTGGAAGTTATGTCCGTCTATAGGTCCTATATAAGTAAAACCCAGTTCTTCAAAGATAATACCCGGCGCTATAAGATTTTTGAAAGATTCTTCAAATTTCGACGCAAGTTTTGCCACTTGCAAACCGAATAACGGGATAGATTTCAACATTTTTTCTATTTCTTTTCTTAAGCCCTGATAAAAATTGCCGCTCATTATTTTATTCAAATAATTAGAAATGGCACCTACGTTTTTAGATATCGACATTTCGTTGTCGTTAAGTATAACTATAACGTCTTTTTTTAACGAGCCGGCGTTATTTAAGCCTTCAAGAGCCAGTCCGTTTGAAATTGAAGCGTCTCCTATAACGGCTATAATTCTTCCGTTCTTTTCCGTATCGTTTTTTAAATCTTTTGCGACGCTCATGCCGAGCGCGGCGGAAATAGACGTACCGGCATGGCCCGTGCCGAAATAATCGTATCTGCTTTCACGTATTGAAGGAAAACCAGATATACCTCCTAATTTTCTTAAAGTATTAAATTTATCTTTTCTTCCCGTAAGAATCTTATAAGGATAAGACTGATGTCCGACATCCCATATAATCTTGTCTGCGTTTTCGAAATCGAAAGATTTTATAAGCGCAACCGTAAGTTCGACGACGCCGAGACTCGACGCAATGTGTCCGCCGTTACCGGAGCATACGGAAATTATTTCGCTCCTCAGCTCGTCCGAAAGCAGTTCAAGCTCATTTAAATTTAACTCTTTTACGTCGTTCGGTTTTTTTATTTTATCCAGTATCATATAGTAAAAGCTTTTTATTTTATTTAATTTAACTTATCCTGTCGGTAAGATAATTTATTAATTCTATAAGCAATGTCTTTTCGGCGCCTGTTTTTTCTATAGACGATAGTGCTATTTCGTTGTATTCTTTAATAAGCTCTTTAGTTTTCTCAATGCCCATTTGTTCGGCGACGGTGGATTTACGGTTTATTTTATCGATGCCCGCCGTTTTTCCTATAACTTCTTCGTTTCCTAAAATACCTAGAATATCGTCAATGGCTTGAAAAGCTAATCCTAAATTTAATCCGAATCTTTTAAATTCCAATACTACCGATTCGTCTTTTCCCGACAAAATTGCGCCTACGGCGCAAGCAGCCGAAATAAGAGACGCCGTTTTTTTTTCGTTGATGTATTCTATTTGTTCCGGATTTAAAGGTTGGCCGAAAGAATCTACATCGTGGAACTGTCCTTCGACAAGACCTCCGGCTCCGGAAGCATATGCAATTTCTCTGATTATGTTTAACGTTTTTTCCGGTTCCAGCCATCCGCAATAATTTTTATCGGAAAGCATAGCAAAAGCTTCGGTAAGAAGCGCGTCGCCCGCAAGTATTGCGGAGGCTTCGCCGAATACTATGTGGCTTGTAGGCTTTCCTCTGCGGAGACTGTCGTTGTCCATTGAAGGCAGGTCGTCGTGTATTAAGGAATACGAGTGGATAAGTTCTATAGAAGAGGCGAAAGGAAGCAGTTTTTTTTTATCGGAAAAACCTAAACTTTCCGCCGTAAGCATAACCATAATAGGCCTTATTCGTTTGCCTGGCGTAGTAAGCGTATATAGCATTATATCGGGAAGAGAAAATTTATTATGCGGAAATTTTTTTCCGTAATCCATTTTTTTAAAATGGTCTTGAATAAAGAGGTCTATTAATTTTTTATTAATTTCTATATATAAAGGCAGGCCGTTCATATATTTAAATTTTCGACTCCGAAAGAGTGTTTATCTTTTTCGTCGTTTTTTGCGCTTAATTCTTCTATTCTTTTTTCTGCGGAATCAAGCCTTTCAAGAAGATAATCCGAATATTTTATTCCGTCTTCGTAAATTTTTATGGATTCGTCTAATCCTATATCGCCTTTTTCGAGGTTGAGGACGCTTTCCTCTAATTTTTTAAGAACTTCTTCAAATGTAGGGACATTTATTTTTTTTTCCGAAGTATTAATATTTTCCATATATTTTAATTATAAGAAAAATGGAAAAAAATATCAATCCAAATTTAAAAGACTTTATTATTTATAAAAAAAATGTATTGAAAAAAATATATCTATTTTGTATTATTAAATTAATATTAATTTTTTAAATAACAATGGGGCAGAATTTAATTCTTACCCATCACAAAATGAAACAATGGGGCAGAATTCAATTCTTACCCATCACAAAAATGGAGAAATAAAATGTCCTATTTAAGCCATGCTTTAAGTTTTATGAATTTATTTTACGTCTTGGTAGTGCTCGGCGCCGTGATAATGTTTGCAAACATGATTATTGCGGCTTCTTTAATGAAAAGAATACCGGGAGGGTTTGTAGGAAAATGGCTTGCTATCATGTGGGTTTTTATGTTTTTCTTTTTCCTGGCGGAGGCCGGAGCATTTTTTTTCATTTCATCTCTTAATAATATAGACCTGTCATATTTTCTAATTGGACTGGTTCTGTTTTTCGGTTCCATATTCGTAGCCGTGGTAAACAGATTCTTACTTCATTTAATTAGAGAGCTTGAAATTCATAAGTGACAGTCTCTATATATTTTTATTGTATCATAACCGTGATATAATACAATAGACTATTAAACTTGTAATTATAAAAAAGGTTATTATTATGGACGTAAAAGGAAACATAACAAATCTGGAACTTTTCGACGTTTTGAAATTTCTGGAAATTTCAAAAAAAACGGGAGTATTAAATTTAAGATTCGAAAATTTTGCCGCTAAACTTTTTATTAAAGAAGGCAGGCTTTATTTTCTATCGATTTCGGATAACTATATTTTGGAAAAATTAGCGGTAAAACTGCTGGATATGGGTAAAAAAGACTATCTTCAGATATTAGAGAAATACCGTACGTATTATAAAACCACTGCGGGTTTTGACATATATTTTTTTAAATCGGAGTCTATTCCAAAGGCTAAAGAAAATGAATTTACGTCAAGCTATATATCTGAAACCTTAAACTATATACTATTCTTAACCAACGGAGAATTTGGGTTCGATGAAAAGCCTTTGCCTGATATAATAAATTTTGCAAATCCTATGGATCTGTCGCCTATTCTAACCGAATGTAAAAAAAGGCGCGATGAATTATCCGTGATTTCTAAAGTCATACCTTCGAAAAATTATATTCCTTCGGTAGTTACGAACAGAAGCGGAAATATACGGCCGCTGTCTCTTACTCCCGCAGTATGGAACGTTCTTTCTTTGGTGGACGGAAAAAAAAGTATAAATCAGATTCTTTCTTTGACCGTAGAAAACGATTTTTTTGTTCTTAAAACCCTCTATAATTTGCTGCAGAGCGGATATATAAAAGTCGATCTCCCTCATAACGAACATTTAAACAGGCAGGAATTAATAAATTTCGTTAAAAAGGTGCTTAAAGAGCAGTTAGGAAATAAAGCCGAAAAGGTGCCCGTCGATTATAATGTTTTAAATAGCGGAGACAAACAGGCGCTGACTAAAACTATTCAGGATATAGAAAGATACGTTTATATGTTCATCGACGATAAGAAAGCGGCGAAAATAGACTATCTTTTAAAGCAGATACTGATGAACTCAATATGAAAATAAGTAAGGACTTCAACTTGAGTCTATGCGGTATTTTTGGATATAAAATAGATTACACTCTTTCCCCTTTAATTCATAATTCTATAGCTAAACTCCTCAGTATAAATTTATGTTACGGTAAATTCGACGTTTCTCCGGAACTGTTTCCTGCCGCGGTTAAAGGTTTCAAAGCTATGGGGATGAAAGGAGCAAACGTAACCCAGCCTTATAAAACCAAAGTTCTGGAATATTTAGATTGTTTAGATGCACAGGCCGAAACGATAGGCGCGGTCAATACGATTAATTTAGAGCCTGACGGTTTTTATCGCGGTTATAACACCGATATAACGGGTTTTATTAATGCCGTAAATTATGAATTTAACGAAGGCATAAGCGGTAAAACCGTTATTCTGTTAGGATCCGGAGGAGCGGCAAGAGCGGTATTGTATGCTTTAATAAAATCCAACGCAAAATATGTTCTGATAATTAATCGCAGTTTCTCCAATGCGGAAAAACTAAAAAAAGAAGCAGATTTATGGAAACAATCTTTAAATTCTTTTACCGAAATTATTTGTTCCGATTTTAAATTTAACGGTATTTCAGAAAAAACCGATATTGCCTCTATTAACGGTTGCGGCATATTAATCAATACGGTAACTCCTTCGGACGGGAACAAAAATTTTGCCGAAGGCATTTTTGACCGTTTAAAATTTTTTAAAAATAATTTTTTTTTCATGGATATATCTTATTTAGAAAAATCATCTTTGTTTTTAAACGGTTTAGAAGAAAAATGCTTGAAATTTGCAAACGGACTGTCTATGCTTTTATTTCAAGCTATAGAAAGTTTTTATATATGGACGGGCAGGAGGATCGAGTTTAATTACATTAAAGATTTTTTAAGCGGTATATTTTAAAAAATAAGCTTATGTGGTAAAATTTAATAAGCGGACATCTTAATAAATAATAGTTAAAAAATTACATGCTTATTCTTATTATTGTATAATCGCGATGGTATAAATATGAATAACGATTTTATAACGCCTTCCAATTTTACTAGCGATAAATTAGGCGATATATTAGTAAAGCACGGCGTCGCCAAAAAAGACGATATATCCAATGCTCTTCTGATGCAGGAGAGGATCCGCAGCGGAATTTCAAAAGGGGAAAAGCTAAAAGATTTAAAACTCGGCGAAATTTTAGTTAAAAACGGC
The DNA here is from genome assembly GCA_021822485.1 of bacterium. GTDB lineage: Bacteria > SZUA-79 > SZUA-79 > Acidulodesulfobacterales > Acidulodesulfobacteraceae > Acidulodesulfobacterium_A. The sequence goes on along the minus strand of JAKAQP010000008.1, from coordinate 14,088 downwards.
ATAATAACCACTGCGGAATTAAATTCTGCGTTAGAAGAACAAAAACGTTACGGCGGCAGTATAGGCAGGCAACTAACCAAGTTAGGCTTTATTAAAGATGCCGACCTTGTTTCTTTTCTTTCCAAAGAGTTCGGCGCCGCTACGGTAAATCTCCTCGATAACGAAATTCCCGAAAGCGTAATAAAACTTATTCCTCCGGATTTAGCGGTTAAACTGCATGTGATTCCTTTTAAAAGGCAGGGCAATACCTTGTATCTTGCAGTAGCCGATCCTACAAGGGTGGAGGCTTTAGACGATATAAAATTTTTAACCGGTTTAAATATAGAAGTCGTTGTCGCATCCGAAAACGAGATAGCCTCAGCTTTATCTAAATATTATAATGCCTCAAGTATTCTTACTGAAAATAAAGATTATCTTAATTCCATTGCCATAGAAGAAACCAATGAAGAATTGGATATATCCGAACTTCAAAGGTCGTCATCGGAACAGCCTATTATAAGATTTGTAAATAAGGTTCTTTTGGACGCCGTAAAAATTAATGCAAGCGATATACATGTAGAACCATATGAGACTATCGTTAGGATTAGATATCGCATCGACGGTAAATTAATAGAGCAGATGAAGATACCAGGACAGTTAAAAAATCCGATAACTTCCCGGCTTAAAATAATGGCGCAATTAGACATAGCGGAAAGAAGGCTCCCTCAGGACGGAAGAATTAAGGCAAGGATGGACAACAAAGAAGTCGATATGAGAGTTTCATGCCTTCCGACGCTTTTCGGAGAAAAAATAGTCATCAGGGTTTTAGATAAAGCCAATTTACAGCTTGATATGCGAAAACTCGGATTTTCGGAACAGCAGTTAAAAGACTTCAAAAATGCTATACATAAGCCATACGGCATGATTTTAGTTACCGGACCTACCGGTTCGGGTAAAACCACCACGTTATACAGCGCTCTTTCGGACGTAAACAGACCGGACGTGAATATTTCTACGGCGGAAGATCCAGTCGAATATAATATTCAGGGTATTAATCAGGTTTTAGTTAACGAAGAAATAGGTTTGACGTTTGCTTCCGCATTAAGGTCGTTTTTGAGGCAGGACCCCGATATAATAATGGTCGGCGAAATTAGAGATCTAGAAACTGCCGAAATTGCCATAAAAGCGGCGCTTACGGGGCATTTAGTGCTTTCGACCATTCATACAAACAGTGCCGCTTCTACAATCTCAAGGCTTATTAACATGAAAGTAGAGCCTTTTTTGGTTGCTTCAAGTTTGAACCTTATCATTGCCCAGAGGCTTATAAGAAAATTATGCGCCGAGTGCAAAGAACCGTATTATCCGGATGTAAATGCGATATTAAAACTCGGATTTAATATGCAGGAACTTTCGGGCAAACGTTTTTATAAGGCAAAGGGTTGCAACGCTTGCAACAAAACCGGATATAAGGGAAGGATAGCAATATACGAAGTTCTGGACGTAAACGACGATATTAAAAATAAAATTTATGAAAATGCCAACGAATTCGAAATACATAATACTGCCGTAGATAAGGGAATGAAAGCGCTTAGAGAATCGGCAAAAGAAAAATTTTTAGAAGGGATTACTTCATTGGAGGAGATAATTCAATATTTGGATTCGAATAATATAGATATATAATTCGAAACGCTTGACATTAATCATTAATATTATTATGCTATATATTATTAGTAAAAATATTAAATATAATTAAAATATATCGACGTATATAAAAGGAGCCGCATATGCCTTCCATAGCAGATTTATTAAAAACCACGGTGGATCAAGGCGCTTCCGACCTTCATATAGCCGCAGGTACTCCTCCGCAAATAAGATTAAGGGGGTCACTGGTTCCTTTAAATTTTCCCGTTCTCAGTCCTGCCGATACGCAGGGACTTTGTTACGGTATTATTACCGATCTTCAGAAGAAGAAATTCGAAGAAACCCATGAACTCGATTTTTCTTTTAGCCAGAAAGGCGTTTCGAGATTCAGAGGCAATTTATATTACGACAGGAGTTCGATTGCAGGCGCGTTCAGGGTTATACCGCATGAAATTCCCTCTATCGACAATCTTGGTCTTCCCCCCATGGTTAAAGAAATTATTAATGCGCCGAGAGGTCTCGTTCTAGTCACTGGTCCTACCGGTTCTGGTAAAACTACTACTCTTGCGGGGATGATAGACGCTATTAATCAGACGAGGCATGAACATATTATTACTATCGAAGATCCTATCGAGTATGTTTTCCAGCATAAGGGATGTTTAGTCAACCAGAGAGAGATAGGCCAGGATTCAAGCAGTTTTTCGGAAGCTTTAAAGCATATTTTAAGGGAAGACCCCGATGTCGTTCTCGTCGGCGAAATTAGAGATATGGAGACTATGGAAGCCGCCCTTACAATAGCCGAAACCGGGCATCTTACGTTCGGAACGCTTCATACAAACTCTGCTGTTCAAACTATAAGCAGGATTATAGACATATTTCCTCCGAATCAGCAGCCCGAAGTAAGATCGTCGCTTTCTCTTTCGCTCGTCGCCGTTCTTTCCCAGACCCTTATTCCAAGAATTGATACTCCGGGCAGAATTCTGGCTGCAGAATTAATGATTCCCAATGCCGCTATTAGAAACTTAATTAGAGAAAATAAAATACATCAAATATATTCCCAGCTTCAATTAGGGCAGGAAAAATACGGTATGCAGACTTTGAACCAGGCTCTTGCTTCTTTAGTGAATAAAAAAATAATAAGCGAAGAATATGCATATAACAGGTCATCCGACGTGGAGGAACTGAAACAGGCTATAAATTCAGGGCTAATGTCTAAAGGAGGATTGAATACGGCACCAAATAAGCCTTCTAATGTTTCAGACGCTTCATTAGAAAAAAACGGCATTGATTCAGACAACCCTTTTTCTGGAATAGATTTTAGTAATTTATAATTGGAGAAACTTTTAAAATGGCGACTTATCAGTGGAGAGGAAAAAAGCATTCAGGAGAGTATGTAAGCGGCGAGATTGCCGCAGATAACAATGAGCAGGTTATAGAAGCTATAAGAAAGATGGATGTTTTTCCTATAAGCATAAAGAAAAAAAGTGATTTTTTTACTTTAAGCCTTCAGGGAAACAAAAAAATCGGTCCTAATACAAAAATAAGCGATAACAACTTGATAGTTTTTACTAGGCAGTTTTCATCGCTTATAGAATCGGGAGTTCCCATACTGCAAGGCCTTTCCATAATGGTTGAACAGCAGAAAAATAAAGAGCTAAAAGGTATTCTTACAAAGATAAAAGAAGGAATAGAAAGCGGCGCCTCTTTATCGGACAGTTTGAGAAAATTTCCGAAAGTTTTTAACGACCTTTACGTTAATTTAGTCGAATCAGGCGAAAAGGGAGGAGTATTAGACAGAGTTTTCAAAAGATTATCGGTTTATTTTGAAAAAATATTAAAATTAAAAAGAAAAATAAAAAGTGCAATGATATACCCTATAGTAGTTTTAAGCGTTGCAGTAGGCGTAATTATAATACTAATGACTTTCGTAATCCCCGTTTTTGCCAGTCTTTTTGCAAGCGTAGGCGCTAAGCTGCCTGCTCTCACAAGGTATGTAATAGATTTTTCTAATTTTGTGAGGGCGTATATACTATATATTATTATTGCATTAGGCATTTTAATATTTGCTTTTAAAGCATACGGAAAAAAGGAAAACGGAAAGCGCAATATCGACAGGATGATGCTTAAGATACCCGTTATAGGCATTCTGCTAAAAAAAGTCGCTATAGCAAGATTTGCCAGAACGCTTTCGACGATGGTAGAAAGCGGCGTGCCGATACTGGCGGGATTAGAAATAGTTTCTAAGACAAGCGGCAATAAGATAATAGAAGAATCTTTAATGCGGACGAAAGACGAGGTTTCTTCAGGTTCGCCTTTAAGCTTGGCATTAAACAAAACCAACCTTTTTCCTCCCCTTGTGATACAGATGATTACCGTCGGAGAAAAAACCGGAAATCTCGATTCTATGCTTGCAAAAGTAGCCGATTATTACGATGAAGAGGTCGATAACGCCGTTAATAATCTCACGCAAATGTTGGAGCCTGCGCTTATCGTATTTCTGGGCATTGTAGTAGGCACGCTTGTAGTAGCCATGTATTTACCGATATTTAATCTGGGAAAAGCCATTAAGGGATGAAAAAAATTAATGAAGGAGATTTTAAAAATTTATACAACAAATTAAAATTTGCAATAACTTTTAGAATTTTAGCATTTTCTTTAATCGTCCTGTCATACGTCATCCTTAATTATAAAGATATAATTCATTATTCCGTCTTTATATATTTTTTTACCCTCCTCGTAATATTTATAACTATTCTTTATTATGTAATTTTGTTTTTTTTTAGAAAAAAAGGCAATTATAAATTTTTGGTTTTTTTTGGTTTTTTCCAGTTATCGTTAGATTTTTCAGTTATATCGCTATTAATCATATTAAGCAGCGGTTTAAACGATAAGTTTATATTTTTATATTATCTTCTAATTATTATCGCGGGATTTATTTTTTTAAAATCGGGAGTTTTAATATACGGCATTGCTTCGACCTTAGCTATAGGGTTGTCGGCCGATCTTCATTATTATTTCGACATAGGCAGCCATTATTATTTTTTATATAATCCCGATAAGCTTTTATTTATTACGAGCACCAATATACTCGGTGTTTTAATATTTACATGGCTTTTTTATCGTTTCTCCGGAGAACTCGGCAATTTAAGCAACAAAATAATAGAAAAAGATGAATTTATAAAAAAATCTCAAAATTTTAACAGAGAGTTGTTTAACTCTTTTTCGCAAGGGATTATCGTTTTAGACGAAAATTTTAATGTAGTTTTTATAAACGAATCGGCGGTTAAAATCGTTAATCTGGATTCGGAACGAAATTTTAAAAATAAAACAGGAATTCTTTATAATTGCGATGTCAAGATAACGGATATTTTTGAAAATTTTCCCATAAACGTCTTTTTGAAAAAAGAAAAAAAAGATGGGAACAGGTTTGAAATTAACCATAAAAATACTGTTTTAGGTTTTGCCGTTACCGAGCCGGCAGGCGATGCGCGCAAAATAGGAAATTATATTCTGCTTTTCAAGGATATAACTTATTTAAAAGAATTAGAAACGGAATCTAGAATCAACGAAAGCCTTAAAACCGCCGGTAAATTTGCAGGCTGGCTCGCCCATGAAATCAGAAATCCCCTTTCGGCTATAAATACTTCCGCTTATGTTCTAGATTCTAGATATTCGGATATTAAAGAATCAGACCATAAAAGATTGATAAATATAATTAAAACCGAATCCGACAGGCTTAATAATCTAGTAACGGATTTTTTAGGATTAATAAAAACAAAATCAACGGCGGCAAACGGCAATTTTGAAAATTTTAATTTATATCAGCTTATAAATGAGATAATATTAAAATATACTGGCGGCACAGGAGTGAAAATTCATAACTCCGTCGGCAAAGAAGAAAAGATGTATTCGGAAAAAAATAGAATTATTCAGGTATTTTCAAATTTAATTCAAAATGCGGTGCAATCGGTCGAAATAAGCATGTCGAATTCAATAAAAGAAAATAAAAAAAAAGGAATCGTAAGGATAGGGGCTAAAAAGGAAAAAAAAACGGAAGAAAAAAATTTTATTTCTATAACCGTGGCTGATAACGGAGAGGGTATGGACGATTTTACCATTAGGAATGCTTTTAAACCTCTTTTTTCCACCAAAGAAAACGGTTTTGGACTTGGATTGTCGGTAGTTTATTCCGTAACCGAAAGCCTCGGGGGGAACGTAAGCATAATCAGCAGAAAATTTATAGGAACTTTAATTAAAATAGATATACCGTTAAAACCGGTTAATAATTAATTTATTCAATAAATAAATGAGTTAAAATGAAAAATAAACAGAGAATATTAGTAGTCGACGACGAAAAATCTATTCTTGAATCGCTTTCTATACTTCTTGCAATGGACGGTTATGAGGTTGTTACGGCGCAGAGCGCAAATGCTGTTATAAAACTTCTAAAAACACAAATTTTTAATCTGATAATATCAGACGTAAGAATGCCCGAAATGTCCGGAATGGATTTGATAAAGCATATAAAACGGGAATATAAAGAATCTGCTTTAAATTACGGCAAAATTCCGGTTATATTAATGACTGCATATTCCGATGTTAAAATAGGCATAGAAGCTATAAAACTAGGCGCTTTCGATTACCTTACCAAACCTTTGGACAATGAAGAGTTCAGAATAATAATTAAAAATGCGCTGGATTATTTTTCGGTTTTAGACGAGCTTAACGATTTAAAAAAAACAGGGTTTTTAAGAGGTGGCATTATAGGTTCTTCAAAAGCCGTAAACTCTGTTCTTAACGATTTAAACCGCGTTTCTAAAGGTTTTATCACTATACTCCTCACCGGAGAGTCCGGAACAGGTAAAGAACTGGCGGCAAAATTAATTTACGAGATTTATTCTAAAAATTCTTACGATTCAAAAAAGATACCTTTCGTTCCGGTAAATATTGCTGCAATTCCGGATAATCTCGTAGAAAGCGAATTGTTCGGTTATGCCAAAGGGACTTTTACCGGAGCGGAAACCGATAAAACCGGTTTAATAAAGTATGCCGACGGAGGCATACTTTTTCTGGACGAAATAGGCGATTTGCCTATGCAGGTTCAGGTTAAACTGCTGAGAATTTTGCAGGAAAAAACATACAGGAAATTAGGCTCCAATAAAGAAGAGTCGCTGAACGTTAAAATAATAGCCGCTACAAATAAAGATTTGCCTGCTTTAATATCGGAGGGAAATTTTAGGGAAGACCTTTATTACAGGTTAAACAAAATAAATATTTTAATGCCGCCTCTTAGGGAACATAAAGAAGATTTGCCGGAATTAATTCCGTATTTTATAAAAAAATATTCTAAATCAATAACTTCTATTTCGCAGGAAGCTCTTGCGCTTCTTGCGGAATATGATTATCCTGGCAATGTACGCGAGCTGGAAAACATAATAGAAAGAGCTTGTATTTACTGCGGCGGTTCGGATACAGAGGAAGAACCGTTATTAAATAAATATAAAGAGATTGTTTTAGACTGTCTGCCGGATTATATTTTAGAAAAAAATAAACACGATAGAAAAGAAAATCTTTCTTCAATGGTTTATAAGAATATTCCGGATACGGATATCCGCAAAACGGACGATATTAACATGGAATATTATATGGCGGAAATAGCCGGAATTTTTGAAAATTTAAATAAACGGTATGGAAAATTGACGCTGCCCGATTTTATAAAAGAAATAGAAAAATATATAGTGGCGGACAGGATAAAAAAAGAAAATTCTAAATTAGAAGCGGCTAAAACTTTAGGCTTGTCTTTGAGGTCGCTAAGATATATACTTTCAAAATGCGGTAACGGCAGATAAAACTATAACATAAAGGTCAAATGAATTATTTAGCGGTTATAGAATATTGCGGAACTAATTACGAAGGCTGGCAGTCTCAAACCGGTTCGTGCAGCCGCCGCGGCGGTAAAACTGTGGAAAACGAAATTAATAGAGCTATAAAAATATTTACTGGAACCGATACAAAGTTATTGGTTTCAGGAAGAACCGATGCAGGGGTTCATGCGTTAAACCAGGTTGCTAATTTCAAACTTCCGTTTCTTTACGATACTAATAAATTTAAAATAGCGTTAAACGGCATTCTTCCTCATGATATATCGATAAAAAACATAGAGACTGTCCACGATTCTTTCCATGCCACCCGCGATACGCTGTCAAAAACGTATCTTTATAAAATTAATTCAGGTTTTAGAAGCCCTCTATTGATTAACAGGTCGTGGTTTGTCAAAGAAGAATTAAATTTAGACCTCATGAGCAGTTCGGTCTCAGTTTTTATGGGAATGAACGATTTTTTTAATTTTACGAGAAAGGAAAGTAATGATAAAAATAAAAATTATAACAGGATTATAACTGAAATAAAAATATGCAAAGAACGATACGGATATGATATTCTTATAGAAGGCGGCGGTTTTTTGAGAAACATGGCCAGAAGAATAGTCGGAGCATTAATTTTTTGCGGAACGGGAAAAACTGATATAGACTGTTTAAAAAAAATGTTACGAGAAAGAAACTTTATTTGCAATTCGGTATGCGCTCCGCCTTGCGGTCTTTTTTTGCATTCCGTAAAATATAAACATAAAATTTATTGTTGATATTTTATTAAATTTTCATTATAATTTTAATATCTAGTTGTATATAAAAAAGTTTCACCTAATTTTGTTTTTTATATAAAGTGGGTTTTACCCGCTTTTTTTGTTTTATGCACGAAAATTTAATTAATGATTTAGAAAGAATTATAGAAGATATAGTGCCTTATTACGGATGTTATTTAGTCGGCGCCGTATTTTTTCCGGCTAAGAAAAACAGCGGAGCAATTTTAAGGATTTACGTAGATTCGGAAAAAGGCGTAGATATATCGGTTTTATCGGAAATATCTAAAGAAATAGGAATGATTTTAGATGTAAAAGACATAATAAAATTTAAATACACGCTTGAAGTTTCTTCTCCAGGCGTTAACAGGGTACTTATAAAGTTTAACGATTATGAAAAATTTATCGGAAAAAGAGCTAAAATAGTTTTAAAAAATAAAACCGAAGGCAGAATTAATCTTATAGGTGAAATAGCCGAGGTTTCGGACGGAGACAAAAATAAAAAAGTCTCAATTTTAGACGAAATAGAAAATAAAATTGTAAAAGTCGATTTTTACGACATAAAAAAAGGAAATCTTTTAGTAGTATAGTATATAATTTTTATAATATTAATTAATAAAATTAAGGAGTTTTAAGGTGCCCCAGATTATTATAAGCGATCTAAATCCTGTAATCGACCAGGTATCTAAAGATAAGAACATCGAAAAACAATTAGTCGTTGAAGCTTTAGAGCAGGCTATCTTAGCAATTGCCAGGAAAAATCTAGGACAGGGATACGATCTCGAATCGCATTTTACGGATGAAACCGGAGAGATAGAAATTTTTATGTTTAAAAAGGTTGTCGAAGACGTTAAAAATTCTAAAACGGAAATATCTCTCGAAGAAGCCCTGGAAGCTGATCCCGGTGCAATTATGGGCGATATTCTGGGATTAAAAGTCGAAAAAAATATATACGGCAGAATAGAAGCGCAGGTTGCAAAGCAGATTATTTTTCAAAAAATAAAGGAAATAGAGCATAAAAATATTTTTAACGAATTTAACGAGCGCAGAGGAGAGATCGTAAGCGGCTTAGTAAGAAAAGTAGAAAAATCTATGATAATAGTCGATTTAGGAAAAACGGAAGCCATTTTACCGAGGCAGGAGCAAATATTCAGCGAAACATACAGGCCGCATGACAGGATAAGGGCCGTTTTATCAAATATTAAGATGGAAAAAGGCGGACCAAAGCTTGTTCTGTCGCGTGCTTCCGATGAATTTTTGACCAAACTTTTTGAGACGGAAGTTCCCGAAATATACGACGGAACGGTTAAAATAGTCAGAGTTGCCAGAGCGCCGGGTTTCAGGTCTAAAATAGCGGTTGCAACCACGAATAAAGACATAGATCCGGTCGGCGCATGCGTAGGTATGAGAGGTATAAGAATACAGAGTATAACCAACGAACTAAGAGGCGAAAAAATAGATATTATACCTTATTCCGATAATCCGGCTAAGTTTGCCGTGAGCGCTTTAAGTTCGGTAGATGTTTCCAATATAACGGTAGATGAAGATTCAAAAACTATTACGGTTATAGTTTCGGACGACCAGCTTGCCCTTGCTATAGGCAAGCAGGGACAGAACGTAAGGCTTGCTTCAAAGCTTATAGGTTATAAATTAGACATATTAAGCCAGTCTAAGATGGGTTCTAAAGATAAAAACGCCTATAAAGAACTAATGGAAATACCCAGTGTAGGAGATATTACCGCTAAACTTCTGTATCAAAACGGCTATGTTTCTATTGAAAGCGTTGCCGACGCCGATGCAGATAAATTAGCTAAAGATATTACTGTAGATAATAAAAAAGCGGAGAAGATTATAAATTCTGCAAAAGAATATTTGGAAAAAATTAAAGCGGATTTAGAACTTAAAGAAAAAATAGAACAGGATACGATATAAACATCTTTATCGACAAGGACAAAAAATAATGGAAGAAAGAAGAGTTTCTAAAGGAGTTATAAGAAGAAGGGCAAGCGCTGCAGAGCCGGAAGAATCTAAAGTTAATTTGCCTGAACTGGCAACGTCCGCAGATGCGCGTAAGGTTGAAAGAACCGGAAATATCGAAAAAATAATACTTGTTGCCCCCGCCGAAACCGATAAAGTTAATAAAGAACAGGTAAAATCTAAACAGCAGCAAGACGTCGTATTATCGGAAAAAAATTCAAAAGAAAAAGAAAAAACGGGGAAATTAAAAAAAGGAGCAAAAAACGAACCCGTTCAAAAAACGGACGTTCTGAGTGTAATCAAGACCTTAGACGTATCAAAAGTTAAAGCATTGGCCGAAGAAACCACCGATGTTTCCGGACATAAAAAACCGGTGAAAAAAGAAGAAATAAAAAAAGGACCTCAGTTAAAATTTTCTAAAAACGAGAAATTCATTGATACGTCGGAAGAAGGCGAATCTTTTGTTTTTAGAAAGCATAATAAAAGAAAATTTGGCGGCAAGCACGGCAAGCAAGTTAAGCATGTTCAACAGATAATACCGGAAAAAAAAGCTTCCAAAAAGGTAATAAAAATCAGCAGCGGTATAACGGTAAACGAGTTATCGCAGGCTCTCGGAGTTAAAGCCGCAGAAGTTATAAAAAAACTAATGGATATCGGAATTATCGCTGTCATGAATCACGTAATAGACGTGGATACAGCATCCCTTATAGCATCGGAATACGGATATACCGTAGAAAACGTCAGTTTTAATGAAGCGGTAGCTTTGGAAGAATCCGTCGATACGGAAGAATCGCTTTTACCAAGAGCTCCGGTAGTTACGGTAATGGGTCACGTAGATCACGGAAAAACTTCTCTGCTGGATGCCATAAGAAAGACAAACGTAACTTCCAACGAAGCCGGCGGCATAACTCAGCATATTGGAGCATACAGCGTAAAAATAGATGATTCAATGATAACTTTTTTAGATACTCCGGGTCATGAAGCTTTTACTGAAATGAGGGCAAGAGGAGCCGGTATAACGGATATCGTCGTTCTAGTCGTTGCCGCAGACGATGGAGTTATGCCCCAGACCATAGAAGCTATTAATCATGCTAAGGCGGCAAACGTTCCTATTATAGTTGCGATAAATAAAATAGACAAGCCAGGGGCTAACCCCGCTAAAATAAAAAACAGCCTGTTAGAATACGGTCTTGTTTCCGAAGAACTTGGCGGAACTACCCTTTATGCGGAGGTTTCCGCTAAAGCCGGTATCGGAATAAAAGAACTATTAGAACTTATTATTCTACAAGCTGAAATATTGGAATTAAAAGCAAATCCGAATAAACCCGCAAGAGGAACAGTTATAGAAGCAAAGCTGGATAAAGGCAGGGGGCCGGTTGCCACGGTATTAATTCAGAGCGGAACGTTAAACGTTAACGACAGTGCAGTCTGTGGTTTATATTACGTTAAAGTCAGAGCTATGCTGGATTATAAGGGAAATAAAATATTATTGGCCGGACCTTCTACGCCGGTCGAGATATTCGGATTAGAAGGAGTTGCATCTCCGGGGGATAATTTTATTGCCCTTAAAGACGAAAAAGAAGCAAAAAGAATAAGTTTGGAAAGACAGTTGAAACACAGAGAATCGGAACTTAATTCAAATGCAAGATTAACTCTTGAAGGTTTATATGAAAAGATTAAAACGGGCGACGTAAAAGAACTTAAGCTAATCGTAAAAACAGACGTTTACGGTTCGATGGAAGCTTTAATACAGTCGTTTAAAAAACTTTCCAATCCAAAAGTAAAGGTAAACGTTATTCACGGCGGCGCTTCCGCTATAACAGAAAGCGATGTTATGCTTGCAAAAGCTACCAATTCGATAATTATAGCGTTCAACGTACGTCCTGAACCAAAAGCCTCGGCTTTAAGCGAAACGGAAGGAATAGAAATAAGGTACTACAGCATAATTTACGATGCAGTCAAAGACATTAAAGATGCTATGGAAGGACTTCTTGCTCCTATAGAAAACGAGAAAATTACAGGAAAAGCCGAAGTAAGGAATGTTTTTAACGTTCCAAAATTCGGAGCCGTTGCAGGCTCTTTCGTTTTGAACGGCATTATTAAAAGGTCTTCTAACGTAAGATTACTGAGAGACAATGTGGTAGTATATACGGGGCATATAAATTCTCTTAAGAGATTTAAAGACGACGTTAAAGAAGTTCAGGCTAATTTTGAATGCGGTATTTTGCTTGAAAATTTCAACGACGTAAAGACCGGCGATATAATAGAAGCTTTTGACATAGAATACATAAAACAGACTCTGGAATCAACGGACGGTAAAATATAAAGAATAAAAGAGGTTTTAGGCAAATTGATAGAAAGAAATAAAAGAGTCGCCGAACTTATAGCAAGAGAAGTATCGTTATGTTTGGAATTTGAAGTAAACGATACAAGACTAAAAAATGTTACTATTATAAACGCCGAAATTTCTAAAGATCTGAAATTTTGTAAAATATTTTTCAGCGTTATGGGTTCAGAGAAAGAAATCAAAAAAGCATTAAGCGGTTTTGAAAGTTCTAAAAATTTTATTAAAAAAGTAGTTTTTTCAAAGGTACTTTTAAGGGTTGTTCCTGAAATAAGATTTGAATATTATGACGGATTAAAGCAGGCATTTGAAATAAATAATATAATAAACAATTACAAAATTAATAAGTTAAACAAATAAAACAAAAAAGCATATAAATTTATGATATCTTCAAAGAAAGATTATTCGGTTTCGGATTTAAACGCTTTTAAAAATACTGCCGGCGAGATATTCCGCATAATAGAAACGTCAAAAAAAATAATGGTATCTACCCATGAAAATCCGGAAGGAGATGCTATAAGTTCCGCTATAGCGACGGGATTATTTTTGAAATCTTTGGATAAAGAAGTATATCTTTACGAAAAAGATCAGATACCTGCTAATTTGAAATTTTTACCGAGGTCGGATAAATTTTTAAACGAATTTCCAAAAGAGCCTATAGATCTTCTTATTGTAGTAGATTGCGGCGAATTTTCCAGAATAGGTTCGAATTACGAACAGCTTTCGGGAATAAACAGAATAATTAATATAGACCATCATTTTACCAATACGTATTTCGGACATGCAAATCTCGTCCTGCCGGATGCGAGTTCTGCAGGAGAAGTTCTGTTTTACCTTTTTCTTGCATACGGGGCATATATAAACAATATTAAATATTCGCCGTTCGATAATTTCCTTGGAGATAAATTTTCGGAACCTTTGCCCTGCGATAAAGAAGAGCGCGCTAAAATATTGTCTTTTGTAAACGACGATATAGCGCTTTCTTTATACACGTCTATTCTTACCGATACCGGTTCTTTCCATTATTCTTCGGCAAATAAAAGATCGTTCTATATATGTTCGGTGTTAAACGAATACAGGCTGGATCCTTCTGCAATAGCTACAGAACTTTTTGAGACTAAACCCGCCGAGATGTATTTTTTGCTTGGAAAGAGCCTGAATACATTAGAATTTTCATTAGGCGGAAAAGTTGCATCTATGGTCGGCACAAAAAAAATGATAGAAGACGTTCTTAAAGAAGCCGATTCCGGAAAAATTAACGGACTGTATGAAAATTTCGTTAACTATCCAAGGTCTATTCAGGGAGTAGAAATTGCAATATTTTTCAGGGAAACCGGTTTCAACCAGTACAGGTTGAATTTCAGGTCAAAAAGTTATGCAAATGTCGCATACGTTGCCGAAAAGTTCGGAGGAGGCGGGCATAAATTTGCCGCAGGATGCAAAGTAAACGGCGATATAAATGAAATTAAAAAAGAAGTATATAGATATTGCGGCGAGATATTAAACGAAA
>JAKAQP010000036.1 GCA_021822485.1 bacterium | reverse complement strand
CCGATAATTTGGGCGGTTTTAGTAATGTTGTTCTCATTTTCCTTTAGTTTGCGAACCAGGTATGCTTTCTCAAAATTTTCTTTTGCCTGATGAAATAAATCGGCAGACATTATGTTTTCGATATCATACGAGTTTTGACTGCGCAATATACTTTCTCCGGATGGATAGTCGAGAGGGGATTGCTTCGCTTCGTTATCAATGACGCTTTTACGGACGGCATTTGCAAGTTCGGCTTCACCTTCGCCCACAATGACTCTTTCCGGTTCCGCAATAATCTTGCCGTTATTCTCCGCAATCACCTGATACTTAATTTTTAATTCTGCGGCGACGTCTTCGGCGGATATTTTATTATATAAATTTAATATGGAAAACCTTTCTATGATATTTTTAAGTTCTCGGACGTTTCCCGGCCAGCTATAACTCTGCAGTAGATCCAATGCGGAACGGTCTATCTCTAATCTGCCGGTATTGCCGCTAAAAATTTTAACAAAATAATTTACTAAAAGCGATATGTCACTTTTTCTTGCCCGTAACGGCGGTATATAAAGCGGAATAACGTTAAGCCTGAAAAAAAGATCGTTTCTGAATCTGCCGGATTTAATTTCCTCTTCGAGGTCTTTATTGGTAGCGGCGATAACCCTGACATCGGACTCAATTTCGTTATCTCCGCCTACCCTTTGAAATTTGCCTTCCTGCAAAACCCTCAATATTTTAGACTGCATTCTAAGGCTCATATCGCCTATTTCGTCTAAAAAAAGGGTCCCCCCGTCGGCTAATTCGAATTTTCCTTTTTTTCTTGCCGCAGCACCCGTAAAAGCACCTTTTTCGTAACCGAAAATTTCGCTTTCTATAAGCTCTTCCGGTATAGCGGCACAATTAATTGCAATAAAAGGCTCGCTGTTTCTCAGGCTGTTAAGATGAATCGCTCTCGCCGCAATCTCTTTACCGGTGCCGTTTTCTCCGGTAATAAGAACGGGGGCCGAAGAAGGGGCAGCCTTATTTATCTTTTCCTTTAAATTCTTAATTGATTCTGCTTCGCCTATAAGCTCGAAACTTTCGGGCATACTTTCTGCTAAAATAGCTTTCTTTTCGTTTAGATTATTATATTTTAATGCGTTTTCTACAGTAATAACGAGTCTGTCCAAAGAAAGAGGTTTCTCAATAAAATCGTAAGCTCCTATTTTTATAGTTTTAATTGCCGTATCTATATCGGAATGACCGGAAATCATAATTACCGGAATGTTTTTGTTTATCCTGACCATTTCGCGCAAAATATTCGAACCGTCGGAATCTGAAAGCCAGACGTCAAGCAAGACTACGTTGGGCGATTTTTCGGCAAAGGCATTTAATCCCGCTTTACCGCCCGCCTCGGTTATTACCGAATAGCCTTCGTCTTTAAGAATTCCGGAAAGAGAGTTTCTTATGCTTTCTTCGTCATCTACTATCAATATAAGCTTCACGTATACCTCTTTTGTGAATAAATATTTATATATTTTATTTATATATACAATAATTATACATACATTTATAAATAAAAATGAGCAATATTTATTTCACGCTGTTTGATTCGTCAAAAATATTTATTGTAACGGTATAAATATTATAAAATCTGCGCCGCCTCTTTCATTATTTTCGACCCGTATATGCGCATTGTTTTCCATTAAAATATTTTTTGTAATAGCCAGTCCGAGACCGGTTCCGCCCTGTTTCGTAGAAAAATAAGGTTCGTAAATATTATGGATTATTTCGTCGTTTATTCCCGTTCCATTGTCTGAAAACGATATCTTTAAGGCTAACTTTCGATTAGGGTTTTCTTTATCCGCCTGTTCTATTAATTCCGTGAAAATTCTAATTTCAGGATTATAATCTTCGACGGTTTTTTCCAAATTTTTTAAATTAACGCTATATACGGCATTTTCTATTATATTCATAAAAGCTCTTTTCATCTGCCTGCCATCGATAGAAACTTTCGGCAAAGCATCCTGTAAATGTGCTATAAAATAAATATTCCTATGGGCATTTTTGTATAATTTGACTACTTCCCTTATTAAAACATTTATATCGGCGGGTTCCAAATTTGCCTTTGGAAGCCTTGCATAAAGCGAAAATTCATCTACTAAACTCTTTAAATCGTCCACTTCCTTTATTATCGTGTTTACCAATTCGCCGAAAGTGCTATCTTCAACCGATATTTTTTCTCCATATTTTCTTTTTAATCTCTCTGCAGAAAGACGAATAGGCGTAAGGGGATTTTTTATTTCATGAGACATTCTTTTTGCAACTTCTTCCCACGCCGCAACTCTCTGAGCTTTCATCATATCGGTAGTATCGTTCAACACTACTATAAAGCCTTTATAATTTTCCGCTTCGTCTTTCATTGTCGTAATATTTACTATATATACCTTTAAAGCACCGTCTATATTTAGTTTTATTTCTTTTGTAAGATTTTCTTTGCCCGTTTTTGCAAGATCTTTTATGACGCTTCTAATGTCCGAAAATATGTCTTTTGCAAAAACGTCTTTATAATTCTTGCCTACGGCATCTTTATAATTTATTCCGAACATATTTTCGGCAGCGTTGTTTATACTTCTTATCTTGCCGGTAGAATCTATACCAATTACACCTGCATGTATATTTTTAAGTATTACTTCCATAAACCTTCGTCTTCTGTCGATTTCTTCGTTGATTTTTTTTAAATCTATATTTGCTTTTTCTATCTCTTCCTTATTCTTTTTTAGATCTAAAGCCATTAAATTAAATGAATTGATAAGCATTCCTATTTCATCGTCGCTTTCTTTTGAAACGTTGATATCGAGGTCTCCCGATGCCACCTTTTTTGTGCCTTCCACAAGATCTATAATAGGCTTAGTCATTTTTTTCGATAAATAAAAACCAACCCATGACGAAATAAAAAGGACGATAAGCGTAAATATAGAAAAGAAAATAAGGTAAGTGGTTTCCATAGGGTTTTTTATAAACCTTATCTGCGAATACTCCTTGTAAAAATGCTCGAGCCATTCAATTTTACGGTTCACCGCCGCGTCTTTTGCGCTCTTTATTAAGGCGCTCTTATGTCTGATTATAGCCGAAGTATAATCCATCGCTTTTTCTAACCTGAAAGTGTACCATTTGTTTATAATGTTTGCGGCAAAACCTGTGGCAATCATTACGACAAACATAAACAGGGAGGGAACGACGCTTACTATAACAAACAACCCCACGAGTTTAGTCCTTAATTTTGCGCCTATTACGCCCCTTTTCCTTTCTATTATTAATTTTATAACGTTTCTTAATACAAGAAACGACATAAGTAAAAAAAGTACTACCGTAATATTGATATAGGCATAAACGATAATCTTAGACGTTACGGAAATATTTGAAAAAGATATCATGCGCAGTTCTTCAAAAGTAGAAAAAACGACGAGCACGAAAACTATCGCCGCAAAAATAATTTCCCTTTTTATCTTAACTTTTTCAGAATCTTTTTTATCCATCTTTATTACCTTATTTACTTTAACTCATGTTTTATTGTATCATAAAAATATATGAAAATTTTAGTACTCGGCTGCGGCACCTCGACGGGTGTCCCGTTAATAGGATGCCGTTGTAAAGTCTGCACTTCGGAAAATCCGAAAAATAAACGTCTGAGACCTTCCATACTCGTATCCGAAAATAATTTCGACATTTTAATAGATACCGCTCCTGACTTAAGAACGCAGGCATTAAAATTTCATATCGTAAACATCGATGCGGTATTATACACCCACACGCATGCCGACCATATTTTCGGCATAGACGACCTCCGAATGTTTAATTACCTAAAAAAACAGGATAACAGATTTATACCCGTTTACGCCTCGGAAACGGCCGTAAATTTTATTAAAGATAAATTCGACTATATCTTTAAGGAAAAAACCGAATCGAGCAAACCTTATCTAATCCCTAATATAATAAAAGAATCGTTGGAAATCAAACCCGGTTTATTTATAACCCCTATTCCCGTATATCACGGCAAAAATTTAATAAACGGTTATAGGATAAACGACTTTGCCTATATTACGGATGTGTCGTCTATACCGAAATCTTCTTTAGATTTACTTAAGGGGATAAAGGTGTTAATGATAGATGCCCTCAGGTTCGATTCCCACAAAACGCACCTAAGCATAGCTGAAGCTATTATCATTGCAGAAAAAATAAACCCATCCAGAACTTATTTCACGCATATGGGACATAATATAGATTACGACGAAATAAAAGAAATATGCTCCTGTAAATCCGAAAAATTAATACCTTCATACGATGGATTAAGCATCGAACTGTAATATAATTTTATAATTTCGGCATCGCCGGTATTAATCGATTAATCGATACCCGCTATAAGATATACCGCAAACGACATAAATATTATGTCTGCCATAAAAGCCGCAAGAAAAGGACTTAATTGGGCGGATTCGCCCAGAGACAGAGCTATCGAATTTATAACCCACCATGTAAAAGCAAATACGATGCTTATACCTATAGAAACGGGAGAGTTGCCTTTTTTGCCGAGCATAAGCCCTATCGATATTCCGACAAGTATTAGAATTAAATTTATTAGCGGAAACGACAGTTTGGAATAGTAACTCGTAAGAACGTAACTTAAACCTGATTCGGATTTTTTTGCTACGGCGACCATTTTGGAAAGATTTATTATAGACAGAAACTCAGGTCTAAGAGTATTTGACCTGAAAAAATTTAAATTCAGGTAAACCGGAAGTTTAACGGCTTTAAAATATTCTTGCTCTAATCCGCCGTCGCTTTTGTTTTTCATAATAAAACGGTCAACCTGACCGGCGCTTAATATAAGGCCTTTATTGCCGAAACGCCCGGACTTTGCGATATATCTTTTTAAAAGAACGAATTTATCGTTAAAAACGTAAACGTTTACGCCTTTTATAGTTTTGTTGGACGGATCCATAATCTTAGCCGTAACTATGCATCTTTTGTAATGGATTAAAATATTTTTGGTAGTATATTTATAAACCGATTTTTCGTTGAAAGATTTGTTTTTATTGATATCTCTCTGCATAACTACTCTTCGCAAAACATTCGTGCGCACGGCTATGAAGTTTGAAAGCAAAAAAGATGCAACAGATATAACGAGACCGAGCATGATCAGCGGAGCAAAAAATTTCAGCATACTTAGTCCGGACGATTTCACCGCGGTAATCTCATTGTTTTTATTTAAAGCGGAAATAGACAAAAGAGTAGATAAAAGAATGGATAGCGGCAACACTCTGTATATTATTTCCGGAAGTTTATATAGAAAATAAATTATAATATATTGAAATTCAGAGGAATGTTTGGTGAACGCCCCGATATTTGAAATAAAATCTATCGTTATATAAAAAAATATCAAGCTTATTATAGTTGCCGCAAAATATTTTAAAAATTCGTTTAAAAGGTATTTTTGAAGTATTTTCATAATTATTTTAAAGAAGCCTTAATATAAAGCACACAGCCGGAAACGGCAAGAAATAAATCTGCGCCGCAAACTCCTATGAAAGGATTGATTTTATTACCCAAAGACATATAAAAACCTGAAGTAAATAAAACATAATAAATAACGACAAATATTATAGTATACGAGATAGCTAAGAATAAACTTCTTTTTTCAAGAAGGGTTCCGAGCGGCATGCCTATGAATATAAAAAGCATCGTTGCGACCGGTATAGCTATTTTTTTATAAAGATACGACAGATAAATATTTTTCATCTCCGGATTTTTCTGAATAATATATTTTCGTAAAAGCTTTGAAAACGTCAAAAAATGAATAGAACTGTTTTTGCCTGGAATAGAAAGTCCGTTAAGCTTAACGTTAATTTTATAAGTTTTAAAATGCATAATCCAAAAATTTTTAGAATCAGGCTCTTGATTCTGTATAGTGCCGTTTCTCAAATAAAAAGACAAGGTATTAAATTTCCTGTCGTATTTAATATCGCCACTTTTTGCAATTAATGTTTCAGGGTTGTTCCTAACTTTATTTAATATAAAAATACCTTTCAGCGTAGATTTTTGCGTATTTACGCTTTTAACGAAAATATTTAGTCCGCCGAACCTGTTCGTAAATGAATTTTTTTTTAATGCGGAAAGGGCGGCTTTTTTAACCTCTTTAACCGCAAGTACTCTAAAAAAAAAATTAAACCTGGGAGCCACATAAAACGAAAAAAGTATAGAAAAAACAAGCGGTATAAGAGAAAATAAAATTGCCGGCTTAGTAAGTCTGAAAATACTAACTCCGGAAGCTCTTAATGCCGTAATTTCGTTATCCTGCGTCATCTTGCCGAAAACCGCAAGCAAGGCAAGCAAAAAAGATACGGGTAATGTTATTACCATAAAATCGGGTATGGTCAGGCTTGCAAGTTTTAAAACGGCAGATATGCTGATCCCTTTATTTAAAACCATCTGCGTCAACAAAAGAATACGGTTTATCGTAACGCTGAAAGTGAAAATAATCAGGCCGAAAATAAACGGAAAAATCATCTGCTTAAAAATATATTTATCTATAGTTGACATATTATCTTATATATCTTATTATTTTAAAAATTGCTTTAAAATTATTGACTATATTATTTAAAAATATTAAAATTAATCTAAACTATATTTGATATAGTAATTTTACATTGTATCAAAAATTATAAATATTTTAAAGATGACGGAGGTTGTTATGTCGTATAATTTAATTTTTATAGACGAAAGCGAATCGATGCAAAGGGCTATAACGACGATATTTCAGGGCAATCCTGAATTCAGCCTTAATCTTATTAAAGAACCTTCGTCTATTTACAAAGCGGCAAAAAATTTTAAGCCCGATATTATAGTACTTAGCTATAACACAATCGACACCGATTTAAAGAAAAGCATAACCGAACTTAAAACAAGTAAGGAGTTTTCCGAGACCCCTCTTCTTCTGCTAGTTCCTTCAGATTTGTCCGATAAGGAAAGGGACATTCTTATTAAATTAAAAACAGACGGCTTTATATACAGGCCGTTCGACAAAGATAAATTTATTTTAAAAGTAAAAAAAGCTCTGTCTATTCTCGAAGATGATAAATCCGGAAAAATTTCGGAAAATATTACGGAAAACAAAAAAAACGCAACAAACGAAGGCAAATACACGACAGAAAATAATACGATTAAAAGCGATAAAATATTCGACATTTCAGATTTTGAAATTAAAAAAAATAACGAAAACTTAAATTTTCAAAACATATCAAGCGTCGTATCAATGCAAGAAAATAATAATAATGCGGGCAGCAATGAAAATACGCCATCAGACATGGGAAATTCAGATATCGAAGCCGCGGAACTCAGCCAGGCGTTTGAAAATTTATTTAAAGACGATGCTATATTCAAAGAATTCCAAGAATTAAACAAAAAAGACGGCCGGCTTTCGACTACGGAAGAATCGGATAATATTAGAACCGAGGCGGAGGCTAAAACGGCAGCCGGCGCAACCAGCATGCAGGAAATTGAAACAAACTCAGCACATGATATAACACAAACCGGCGAAGAAAAAAATGAACCGGCTATATCGATTATGGAAACCCAAAATAAATTAGAAAAGGAACCTGCTCCCGATATTAAAAAAATAGAAGAACAGACCGATATTGCGGAAAAAAACATTTCGGAACCGTTTTTATACGAAAAGATTCAGGAAACCTCAACGGAATCAGAAAATCAACCGAACCAGCCTATTAACGAAAAAAACAAACAGGAATCGGAAGAAATTAAAAAATCTGCCGATCCTTTATGGAGTATCGAATCTTCCGATTCTTTCGAATCAAATCCGCTTAATGAGTTAATGTCTTCGCTAAACGTAAATCAAACATCTCGGAACGTTAACAATGCAGATGATATCAATACAGGTATTTTTGATCTTAGCGCTCCGGAAAGCGGACTTGAAATTAACGGCGATTCTTTAAAAGGAACCGAAGAAACGCCTGAACTGCATGCATCGGCTTATGAGAAACCGCTGCCGAACAATCAGGATTTCAATGAACCTTTTACCGGATTCAATATTGCATCAAGCGATGAAAAAACTTCAACCAAAGAAAAAGGAGAATTAAAATTGAAAATTTTAAACGAACAAAACATTGCCGACATGGATACCTATCTTAAAAATGCTATAGAAACCGTCATTAGCGAAATTAAACCCGATATTACCGAAGCAGTGAAAAATATGATTCCCGACATAATTGAAAAGATCGTCAAAGATGAAATAGAAAAAATTAAGCAGTCTTAAATAAATGCAGATATTAGACTTTCAAATAAAACCCCTTATATATAACGCATTAAACGAAGATATAAAAGGAGGGGATATAACGACCGATGCCATCGTATCTGAAAATAATAATCCTGTTATGAGCTGCGAAGTTACGGCAAAAAAAGCCTGTGTTGTATGCGGACTTAATATATTTTCAAAAGTATTTGAAATTATTACAAAAAACGATTATGTTATAGATTTTTATTGCAGAGAGGGAGAAAAAATAGATGTAATGCAAAAAGTTTTACATCTTAAAGCAAAGGTAGGCGATATTCTCTACGGCGAAAGAACGGCGCTTAATTTTCTTCAGCATATGTCAGGAATTGCAACTGCATCAAGCATTGCTTCACGGGAATTACTAGGCTTAAAAACTAAAATTTTAGATACCAGAAAAACTATACCGGGTTTAAGGTTACTGCAAAAATATGCCGTTAAAATCGGCGGAGGAGAAAATCACAGATTCGATTTGTCTTCCGGAATACTTATCAAAGACAACCATATTAAACTTGCCGGCGGCGTGAAGGAAGCAATAGGCGCGGTAAAAAAACATTATTCAGGTTTTAATTTTAAAATCGAGATAGAAACTTCTTGCCTTGCGGAGGTAAAAGAAGCGGTTGCATCCGGAGCAGACGTAATAATGCTTGATAATATGAATATAGACACGATGAAAAAAGCCGTTAAAATCATAAATAATACCGCTCTCACCGAAGCCTCCGGCAATATGACCCTCGAAAAATTGCGCGATATAGCCGTAAAAACCGGCGTAGATTATATTTCTATGGGTTCCCTTACTAATTCCGTTATACCGGCCGATTTTTCGCTAAATTTAATCCTATAAATTTATCTTAATTTTTTAATAGAAATATTATAAAATATATATTATTTATTATGGTTACAGAATTAAATTCTGTCCCTGTAATAAATTAGCACACAAAATAGAAATTTTATTTAAACAAGGGGTTTTTAATGGAAGAAATAAATTATATCGATATTTTTGAAATCAAAAAAAAATTAAAAGGTTCTTTTATAGGCAAAAATTTATATTACGAACAAAAGGTTGATTCTACCAATACATTAGCAAGAGATCTTGCTTCTAAGGGCGTAAAAAACGGAAGCGTAGTAATAGCCGATTATCAAGAAAAAGGCAGGGGCAGAAACGGAAAATTTTGGACGTCTCCATGTGCTTGCAACATATACATGTCTATAATATTAAAACCTAAAATAACTCCGGAAAGTGCTCAGGGGATGACGATACTGACAGCGGTATCGGCCGCTGACGCGATAGCAGAAACCGCTTCCTTAAACCCTCAGATTAAATGGCCGAACGATTTGCTTATAAATTCAAAAAAAGTCTGCGGTATTTTAACGGAAATGGCTACTCAAAATATGACCATTGAATATATAATAGTAGGAATAGGGATGAACGTTAATATAGCGGAAAACGATATGGACGATAATATTAAAGATATTGCTACGTCTCTTTTGATAGAATCAAAAAAAAATAGCGGATCAAACGGACTCATCGATAGAAATACCCTTATAGCTTCTATACTTAACAAGTTTGATAAATATTATGAAATGTTTTTATCGACCGGATTGTCTCCTATTTTAACAAGCTATCAAAAATATTTCGGCATGATGGGTAAGACGATAGAAATAAACATTAAAAATAAAAAAGTATCCGGACAAGTCGTCGGAATAGATTCTAAGGGGGCGCTTCTGTTAAAAACCGGAGAAAACGAATTGGAAAGAGTAGTATCCGGCGAAATATATATATAATTTTTTTTTATGATATTATCTTGCGATATAGGCAACTCGTCATCGTCATTCGGAATATTCGAAGATGCAAAATATAATCCTGTAGAAACTTTCAGAATAGACACAAAAAAAATTTCTACGGAGCAGGATTTAAAAAAGTTTTTGTCGAAAAATACAACCGTAAAAAAATTGTCCGGCGTATGCGTTTCATCGGTTGTACCTTCGGCAAGCCCTATTTACGAGAATTTTTTTAACAAAATAAAGTTAAACCCTTTTTTTATCCTGCCGGAAATAAATTTAAATATAACTCTTTGTATTGAAAACTTTGCTAAACTGGGTTCGGACAGGATAGCAAACGCTTGCTGGTCTCATTTTTATAATCAAAATTCACCGGAAAAAAAATTTCAGATAATAGTAGATATCGGCACCGCCGTAACCATAGATTCGGTAAATAAAAAAGGAGATTTCCTCGGCGGCATCATATATCCGGGCATAAATTCCCTTGCAAACTGCCTTTATGAATCTACGGAAAAACTGCCCTTAATTAAAATAAATAAACCTAAAAATTTAATAGGCACAAATACCGAATCTGCAATCCAATCCGGCATTTATAACGGAATCTTATATTTAATAAAAGGGTTCGTAAGCGATATATGTGGTTTTTACGGCGTTTGCGGCGATAAAAATATCCGGCTTATCTTTACTGGCGGCCAATCTTCGTTGATTTTTAACGACTTAAATATCGATGCCGAAAATATAATCGATGAATTTTGTACGCTTAAAGGAATAAAATATCTTTACGATATAAATAAATAACTTATGTTCCTTCCTGCCATGATTTAAGATATTTTATCTGTTCTTTCGTCAGTTTATCAATCTCAATATCCATAGACTTAAGTTTTAAAGAGGCTATTCTTTCGTCGATTTCCTTAGGAACATCATAAACGCCCGGAAGCATAGTTTTTCCAAGAACCGCAAATTCCGCGGAGAGAGCCTGCACTGAAAAACTCATATCCATAACGCTTGCCGGATGTCCGTGGGCGCTTGCAAGATTAATGAGCCTTCCTTCCGCAAGTAAATATACTCTTTTGCCGTTTTTCAGCGTATATTCTTCGACAAAATCTTTTGCCGTTTTTACGGATTTGGTTATTTTCTTTAATCCCTTAATATTTATTTCTACGTCGAAATGACCTGAATTACATACTATAGCGCCGTCTTTCATGTTTTGAAAATGCTCGACGTCTATAACGTTTATATCGCCGGTAACGGTACAAAATATATCACCCACTTTTGCCGCTTCGGTTCCTTTCATTACTCTAAAACCGTCCATTACGGCTTCAAGCGCTTTAACCGGATCTACTTCCGTTACTATTACGTTAGAACCTATTCCCCTAGCTCTAAGCGCAAGCCCTTTGCCGCACCAGCCGTAGCCCAAAACTACAAAGTTTTTACCGGCAAGCAATTTATCCGTCGCCCTGATTATTCCGTCTATGGTCGACTGTCCGGTACCGTATCTGTTGTCGAAAAGATGTTTTGCATCCGCATCGTTTACGGCAATAACCGGTATTTTAAGCTCTCCGGCTTCCTGCATAGAACGCAGTCTGATTACGCCCGTAGTAGTTTCTTCCATAGAGGCTTTTATGTTTTTTATCAGTTTTTTATGCTTTTTATGTATTACGGATATTAAGTCTGCTCCGTCGTCTAACGTTACGTTAGGTTCTTTGCTAAGAACGCTTTCTATATGACTGTAATAAGTGTCGGAATCTTCCCCTTTTACAGCATAAACATCTATTCCGAAATCTTTTGTAAGAGAAGCGGCTACATC
>JAKAQP010000035.1 GCA_021822485.1 bacterium | reverse complement strand
CGTCTAACGTTACGTTAGGTTCTTTGCTAAGAACGCTTTCTATATGACTGTAATAAGTGTCGGAATCTTCCCCTTTTACAGCATAAACATCTATTCCGAAATCTTTTGTAAGAGAAGCGGCTACATCATCCTGCGTCGAAAGAGGGTTTGACGCGCAAACATATATTTCGGCGCCGCCTTCTTTCAAAGTTCTGGCAAGATTTGCGGTTTCCGCCGTTACATGCAGACAGAGTCCCATTTTTAAACCTTTAAAAGGTTTATTGTCGCCAAACTGTTCTTTTATCAAACCTAAAACGGGCATATCCTGTTCTGCCCATAAAATTCTTTCTTTACCTTCTTTTGCAAGTTTAATATCTTTTATATGCGACATTCAGCCTCCATTATTATATTAAATTCTATACATGCTCTTTGACTTTGCTTAAATTAGCCGATGCTTCTTTGATTTCCTCAATTTTAAGAAGTTTTTCCCAGACAAAATCTTCGTCGAATCTGCCAAAATGACCGTAATTAGATGTTTTAGAGTAAATAGGCCTTAAAAGATCTAATGTTTTAACTATATTATACGGTTTTAAGCTGAAAACTTCCAAAACGGCGTCGGAAATCGCTTCATCGGGATAGATTCCCGTTCCGAAAGTATTTGCCATAACTGAAACCGGCTCGGCAACTCCTATAGCGTAAGCTATTTGAACCTCGCATTTTTTTGCTATACCGCTTCCGACTATATTTTTGGCTATATATCTTGCCATATACGAACCGCTTCTGTCGACTTTGGAAGGGTCTTTACCGGAAAAAGCGCCTCCGCCGTGCCTTCCCATCCCGCCGTACGTATCGACTATTATCTTTCTTCCGGTTAAACCGGTATCTCCGTTTGGCCCGCCTATAACGAAACGACCGGTAGGATTAATAAAAAACTTCGTATCATTATCCATAAGGTCGGCAGGTATGGTTTTATTGATTACTTCTGCAATAACGGCATCTTTAAGTTTTTCTTGGGATACGGATTCTGTATGCTGAGTGGAAAGAACTATCGAGGTGATTTTTTCAGGCTCTCCGTTAACATATCTGACGGAAACCTGCGATTTGCCGTCCGGCCTTATGAAATCGAGAACTCCGGATTTTCTGACTTCGGCAAGTCTTTTGGTTAATTTATGTGCATAATAAATAGGCGCAGGCATAAAATCTTCCGTCTCGGAAGTTGCATATCCGAACATCAAACCCTGATCGCCGGCACCCTGGTCTTCGTCTTTTTCACGCACCACGCCCATTCTGATATCGGAAGACTGTTTTCCAACCGCGGCTATTATTCCGCAGCTTTTATAATCGAATCCGATGGACGAATCATCGTACCCTATTTCTTTTATAACGCTTCTTATTATATCCTGGTAATTTACCGTTCCGTTTGACGTAACTTCGCCGGCAATAGCCACAAGACCTGTGGTTACCATTGTTTCTAAAGCAACTTTGGAATGTTTGTCCTGACCTATAAAGGCATCTAAAATAGAGTCTGATATTTTATCGCAAATTTTATCGGGATGACCTTCCGTTACGGATTCCGAAGTAAAAATAAAACTTGATTTTTTATTTTTCATAATAAACCACCTTTAATTTAATGTTTAAAAAATATACTAAAAAATTCGCCTATATTATATAACTATATGATAATATCATATAATAAATATATCATAAAATCAATAAATTTTGCGGTTTTTTTTCGTTTTATCTCTTTTGGACGTCCCTATGGTAAAAAGTAATTCCGTAATCTTCGTTAACGCCGGCAAGCCTTTTTTTTAATTCTTCGACTATAAACACCGACCTGTGAACGCCGCCGGTACATCCTATAGCTGCGGTAAAATAAGATTTATTTTCTTTTTTATAAAGCGGAAGCGTAAAAGTTAAAAAATCAGATATATGAGTTATAAATTCATTGGTCTCATTAAACGACTGCATATATTCGGCTATTTCCGAATCAAAACCGGTAAGATTTTTAAGTTGCGTCATAAAAAAAGGGTTAGGTAAAAACCGCGCGTCAAAAAGCGTATCGGCGGAAAGCGGAATGCCGTATTTAAAACCGAAAGAGATTATTTTAACCGAAAATTGCGCTGAAGATAAAAGACCGTCCAGATGAGCAGATAAGATGCCCTCTAAATCGTGTATTTTAATATCGGAGGTATCTATTACCGCATCTGCATTACCTTTTGCGTTATTAAGAAGTTTGCGTTCTTTTTTAACCGCCGTAGCTATATCGTTTTCCGAGAGAGGATGTTTTCTTCTTGTTTCGGAATATCTCCTTATTACTACGTCGTCTCTTGCATCTAAAAAAATAAATTTAAAAAAATATGCCCGCCTTTTTAAAAATTTAATATAGTCTTCAAACTCTTTTAAAAAACTTTTTTCCCTGATATCTATAACAAAAAGTATGTTTTTAAGGCGGGCTGCCAGCCCTAATTCAAAAAATTTCGGCAATAAAATCATCGGCATATTATCTACGCAAAAAAAACCTCTATCTTCAAGAATTTTTAACGCCGACGACTTTCCCGAACCGGAAATGCCGCTTATTATTACTATATTTGGCTTTTCCGTATTTTCAGATTTAGACTGATAAATAGACACGTCAATTATATTTAATTTATACGTTTAAATTTAATTTCCGTTATATAAAATAACGTAGGAGGCGTTAGATTAATTTTACGCAACATCTTTTATATTTAATTGTTTCTTTTCGTATTCGTAAAATAAAATCTGACACCTTTTTCTAACCTTTTTCTTTTGATTAAAATTCAGGGGTTATCATAGAAATTTCGCCGTCGTCGCCTCTAAAAATAAAAGATACCTTAGATGATTCTTTATCTTTGAAAATTATGAAATCTCTGTTTCTTTTTTCTAATTTATGCACTGCTTCTTTAACGGTTAACGGCTGTCTCTCATAATCGTCTTTTATTGCAATGTCCAAAGCTGAATCGCTGTCTGCTGTTTCGGAAAATAAGCCGGCTCCTTCTTCTACATGCTCTTTTCTTCGCATCTTCTCCTTATGCTTTTTAATCTGCGACTCGACTTTTTCCAGCAAAAGATCTATTGCGCTGTAAATGTCGGCCGATTTTTCTTCCGCATTGACGGTAAGGTTTTTTGCAGTTAATTTAATCTGCGCTATGCCTGATTCTTTATGGTCGACGCGTTCTATACTTAAAGTAATGTGCGCATCCATAATATTGCTTAAATACTTTTCTAATTTTTGGAATTTTGATTCGGCATACTGCCTAATTGCATCGCTAGAATCGATATGCTTAAACGTAACTGCAATATTCATCTTCTTGGTCTCCTTTTTGTTAATGTATTGGTTTTAATATAAAATATTTTTATGCCTTGTGCTTGAAGGCGGTATATTCATAATATCCCTATATTTTGCGATCGTCCTTCTTGCTATATTTATGCCCTGCTTCTTCAAAATATCGGCGATTTCTATATCTTTATAAACTTTGCCGATAAAATGTTCCGAATCTATAATAGATTTAATTCTCGTCATAACGTTACCGGACGAAGATTCTCCGTATGAAGCTCCGGTAAAAAAACTTTTAAGCTCGAATACTCCTATGTGAGTACTTAAATATTTATTCGCGGTAGCCCTGGAAACTGTAGATTCATGAATATTAAGCTCTTCGGATATATCTTTTAGAATTAAAGGTTTCAGGTTGCCGCCGCATTTATCGAAATAATCGTACTGTTTATCGACTATTTTCTGCGCAATATTTAAAATAGTTTCTTTCCTCGTATTAATGCTTTTCATTAACCACATAGCAGATTTGAATCTTTCTTCGGCATAATTTTTAATATCCGGCGATACCGCTATTTCACCGCTGATAACCTTTTTATAATACGAATTGATTTTTATCTCCGGAATAGAATCGTCCTGCATATATACTACGTAACGATCGTTCTCTTTTTTTAGGAAAAGGTCAGGAACGATGTAACGCGGCGCTTCTTTGCTGAAATTAGCCGCCGGGTTCGGATTTAATTTTTTTAAATTTTCTATAGAAAGCAAAACTTCTTCTAAACTTGTTTTTGTTTCTTTACATATTTTTTGATAATTTTTACCGGCTACTTCTTTTAAGTACTTATTTATTAATTCTTTTAGCAGAGCGTCGCCCTTGAAATAAAAATCCGCCTGAATAGCCAGACTTGATATTACGTTATCGGCGGCTAATCCTGCGGGTTCCAATATATTAATTTTATAAAGCGTGTCTGCTACAAACATATCGTCTATATCTTGTGAAATATTTTTTTTTGCAAAATATTCAAGGTCTTCCATCGAAACCGCAAGAAATCCTTTAGAGTCTAAATTGCCGGCAATGTATTCGGCAAGCATAATTTCATCGTCCGAAAAATTACCGGTTCTGACTTGCTCCATGACATGTTCGTAAAGCGTTTCTCCTCTATAAAAACTGCTCTCTAATTTATATTCTAAATAATTATTGTCTCCTGCGCCTAGAATACCGTCGTTTCTTGATAAATCAACAAACTGTTCGTTATAGTTCACTAAGTACTGCGCAATTTCATTAAAACCTTGCTCCGATTCGGAATCGGCTTCAACCGGAATATTAGACTGAAGCATCATGTCGGGTTTATAGTTTTCGCCTTCGCTTTCAACTTCGTCTTCATTTTTTACGTCTTCAGATTCGGGATCAAGAATCGGGTTTTCTAATATTTCTTGTTTAACCACATCTGAAAGTTCTATATTGTTAAGAGCAAGCATCTTGATCGCAAGCTGCAGCTGCGGGGTCATTGCCAATTGTTGGGATAGCTTAAGATTTTGCCTCAGCTCCATACCGCTCATAAAAAAACTCCTGAAAAAACAAATTAATAATCGTCTGAAATCAATGCAGTGCTATATAATTCAATTATATTATATAGTTATTTATTATAAAGTTTATTATATATTAATTATATAACATTTAAATCTAAATACCCAAATTAAACTTTTCTCCAAGGAAAAATCTTTTAACGATTGAACTGGAAATAATGTGGGAAGGGGAGCCCTTTTCTATTATTTTTCCGTCATTTATTATATATGCGCTGTTGCATATTCTTAAAGCTTCCCTTACGTTATGGTCGGTTATTAAAATACCTATTGAATCTCTCTTTAAACCGATAAGAATATCCTGCATATCCTCTACGGCGATAGGATCTATACCTGAAAAAGGTTCGTCTAAAAGTATAAACTTTGGAGAGAGTATAAGCGATCTGGCTACTTCCACCCTTCTTCTTTCTCCTCCGGATAAACTCATTACAAAAGATTTTCTTACTTTCTCGAGTCCGAATTTTTCTATTAATTCGTTAAGCCTCTGATTTTTTTCTTTTTCGGATATTTTTAAAAGTTCAAAAATAGCCGTAAGATTCTGTTCCGCCGTAAGTTTCCTGAATACCGAAGTCTCTTGAGGCAAATAACCTATGCCTAACCTTGCACGTTTATACATAGGCAGTTTAGTAATTTCGACGTCGTCCAAAAATATAGAACCGCCGTCCGGCCCAAGCATACCTGATATCATATTAAAAGTAGTCGTCTTACCGGCTCCGTTAGGACCTAAAAGGCCCGTTATCTCTCCAGGCCTAATTTCAAGACAAACTTCATTTACTACCGTCCTTTTTTTAAATTTTTTAATTAAATTTACGGCTTTTATCATCTTTTTTTTACGCTCAGCGACTTTTTGGAATAAACTACGGCATTAACTCGTTTTGGACCGCCGATAACGGTAGAAATACCGGTTTTAAAATTAATTATTATTTTCTTTCCGGCTATTCTGTTTTTCCCCTCATATGCTACGGGATTTTCAGTTATTACCGCAATTTTCTTTTTATCGTAATAAACCGCCATGCCTCCGGTAATATTGTCTTTGCCTTTTATAATATGCACGTTTCCCGTAGCGATAAGTATTTTAATCTTATTTTTTTTAGTATATATAATTTTAAGAACGGACGACAGTATCTTCAACTTACCCTTAATGGCCACCACGTGTCCGGTAAATACGGCAATATGCGCTTTATTGTTTACAGTTAAAGAATCGGACTTTATATCGGTTTTATTATGCGTTTTATTCGCATTTTTTAAATTATTACGAATTGAAGCGCCGAACGATAAATTATTTTGAAATAGTAAAAATATCGACAAAAAAATAAAAACGGTTAAAAAATAAAATTTAATTTTCATTTAGACGACCTTTGTATATTAGCGTTATTAGATAAAAAATGAACGTCTTTCCGCAAAACGAATAATTTCTTTTTTACGTAATAGATAAATCCTTCTCCTGAAATAAAATAATTTTTGCTTTTAATTTTCATGCCGCCCGGAGCCGCTATTTCGTCTTTTTTAGCAAAATAATCTATTATATCAGTTTTAATCAGAATCCCGTTTGAACCTTTTATCGACACGCCGCCTGAAATTATTACGTTTTTAGAAACGGTATTAAGTTTTCCGGTTTTCCCTATTATTATATAAGCCGGTTTTTTATTTTTGCCGAAAATATAAATCTTAACGGCGTTTAAATTTATTATATTTTTCTTTTTAGATTTATAATTTAAACTTTTAGCGAAAATTTCATAAGCAAGAATTCCTTTTTTATAAAATTTATAATCCACTTTTTTAAGGCTTATGTAGCCTTTTGATATCTTGAAATTGAAAAGCCCTTTATTTCCGCGAAGATAATGGAGTATAAGAAAAACTGCCAGAATAGCTATAAAGCATAAAGACAGTATAAGCGCGATTACTCTTATAGTTTTGCGGTCTAAGGACATATAATTTAATTACAACGAATTTAAAAATTTTAAAAGCAATCCTTTCTCTTTTAAAATTATATCGCAAACCTCCCTCACCGCACCGCACCCGCCGTTTTTAGACGTTATAATGTCGGCGCAATTTTTTATATATTCGGGCGCATTAGGAACCGTGGCTGAAATTGCGGCTAATTTTAAAAGTTCTATATCGACTATATCATCCCCCATATAGAATAAATTTTTAATGCCTATTTGAAATTCTTCCAATAACGGTTTCAGCGCTTTATATTTATCCTTACATCCTTCAATATAAAAATCTACTCCAAGTTCCTTGGCTCTCAAAGAAGCTGCATGACTTGTTCTTGCGGAAATCATGCCTACTTTTAATCCAGATTTTTTAGCCAATTTCATGCCTGCCCCGTCATGGGCAAAAAAAGTTTTTGTTTCAACTCCGTTTTCGGATAAATATATTTTTCCGTCCGTCAAGACTCCGTCAACGTCGAAAACTAAAATTTCTACATCGGAAAAATCTAATTTTTTAATCATATTATTCCTGCTTTTATTATATCATGAATATGAATAACTCCGGCGGGACTTTTATCGTCATCCGATTCTACTACGAAAAGCGAAGTAATTTTCGATTCCTCCATTTTTTGCAGAGCGTTAACGGCAAGAGCATTCTTCAGTATAGTTTTAGGATTTTTGGTCATTACGTTTTTTACAGGTTCGTTTATTATATCCGTTGGAGAAAGCATCGCCCTCCTCAAATCTCCGTCGACTATTATGCCGCATAGAAAGTTATTCTTGTCTATAACTCCGGTAAGCCCTAATCTTTTAGAATTCATTTCTAAAATAGCGTCCTTTAATAAAACCGTATCGCTGACTAAAGGTATTTCTTCGCCATTATGCATTAACTCTGCCACTTTTATAAATTTTTTGCCTATAGAACCTCCAGGATGGAGTTTTGCAAAATCTTCTTCTAAAAAATTACGCTCTTTTAAAAGCGCAACCGCAAGAGCATCGCCGATTGCAAGCTGAGCCGTCGTGCTCGCGGTAGGTGCTATATTATAAGGACACGCTTCTTGTGCTACGGAAACGTCGAAAAAATAGTCCGACAATTCAAATAAACGCGAACGCTTATTGCCGGAAAATCCAATAATTTTAGCGCCTATAAGCTTTATTGCCGGCAGTATCGAAACTATTTCTTTGGTGTTTCCGCTGTTAGACAGAACTATGACCGCATCGTTTTTAGAAATAACTCCAAGATCTCCGTGGGAAGCTTCCGCCGGATGCATAAAAAAAGATGGAGTACCGGTACTTGCAAGGGTAGAAGATATTTTTCTGGCTATAATACCGGATTTCCCTATTCCCGTTAAAATAACTTTTCCTTTTATATCTATAAGACAATGCACCATTTTTTCAAAATTATCGTCAAGCCTGTTTATGAGGGCGAACACCGAATCAGCCTCTATTTTTAAAACGTTTTCCGCCGTTTTTAATATATTATGCTGCGTCATTTTTATTTTATATTTTACTATATTTAGATATTTCCAGAATATTTTTTAAATTATCTTTGAATGAGCTCAAATAAACGGAATTTGCAGAATCGCTTAAGGCTCTCGGCGGATCAGGGTGGACCTCAAAAAACAAACCGTCGACTCCTGCCGCTGCTGCCGCCCTTGCAAGCGGCATAACGTATTCCCTGTTTCCCGAAGAAACTGAACCCCCTCCCCCAGGCAGTTGTACGCTGTGCGTAGCATCGAAAACTACGAGAGCTCCGGTTTCTTTCATTACGGGAATAGACCTGAAATCGACGACAAGATTATTATAACCGAAACTTACCCCTCTCTCGGTCAAAATCACCTTATAATTTTCTACCGACGCAATTTTTTTTACTATAAATTTCGTATCCCATGGCGCCATAAACTGACCCTTCTTAACGTTAATTACTTTTCCGGTTTTTGCCGCTTCCAAAATAATATCGGTTTGACGGCACAGAAAAGCCGGTATCTGTATAACGTCGAGAACGCCGCCCGCAATTTCGGCTTCTTTTGCGCTATGAACGTCGCTTAATATAGGAACGCCGTATTTTGCTTTAATATCGCTTAATATTTTTAAACCTTTATCTATGCCGGGACCCCTGAAAGAATTAACCGATGTTCTGTTTGCTTTATCATAAGAAGCTTTAAAAATAAGATTAAAATTTAGTTCTTCGGAATATTCTTTCAGCGTCGAAACTATATCGTCCATGACGTCGGCATCCTCTATTACGCAGGGACCTGCAATTACAAAAGGATAGTCGTTATTAAATTTAAATTTTAATTCCAACGTTAAATCTTCTTTTGTAAAAATATTTATTTTTTTCATATCGTTTAATTTTAATTTATGCTAAAATGCAGGAAAAATTTAAATAATATTTTAAACAGTAGTTTGTTTGCTTTTCCTTTTATGTTTAATTGCTTTATCAGCGGCTTTCGTCATATTATGCTTAGCTTTAAGCTTAACTTTAACCTTAGGTTGAACCGCTAATAAATTATTCGAATATTTAACCGCTGCGGCAATAAATTCCCTGAACAGCGGATGAGGATACAGCGGCGAAGATTTAAATTCCGGATGAAACTGGCACCCTATATACCACGGATGGTCTTTAATCTCGCAAATCTCTATAAGTTTATCATCCGGAGACGTTCCTGAAAAAACAAAACCGGAAGTTTTAAATTTTTCTCTGTATTTATTGTTAAATTCAAATCTGTGCCTGTGTCTTTCGCTTATAATAATGTTTCCGTCATGATTCAACTTTATGCAGTTTTTATTGTTGGCCGGATATTTTTTATTGTTTTTATAATAAATTTGATAAGCAAGCGTATTT
Organism: bacterium; assembly: GCA_021822485.1. GTDB lineage: Bacteria > SZUA-79 > SZUA-79 > Acidulodesulfobacterales > Acidulodesulfobacteraceae > Acidulodesulfobacterium_A. The sequence goes on along the minus strand of JAKAQP010000035.1, from coordinate 2,605 downwards.
TTAGATATTACGCATGGATATGCGCCCAATCTCATAGTTCCGCCCATATTGCCGATATCTTTCTGGTCGTCCATTATGCTGATTACCGGATCCGGTGTAATTTCGTCGAACTCATAGGAATTTGCGTCTTTCAAACCCAGCACGTTTCTTGCATATTCTACCGTCATAAGCTGCATTCCAAGACATATTCCGAAATAAGGAATATTATTGGTCCTGGCATAATTAATTGCCCTCAGCATACCGCTAATGCCGCGCGAACCAAAACCTCCCGGAACTAAGATGCCTGAACACCCTTCCAATTCTTTAAGGTTATCCTTCCAGTCGTCTCCTTCTAAATCTTCGGAATTGATATATTTTATATTTACGTTTACGTTATTGGCGAGACCCCCGTGAATAAGGCTCTCATTTAAGCTTTTATAAGATTCTTTAAGATTTACGTATTTTCCTACGACGGCTATAGTAACTAAATTTTTAAGCGTTTTTAAAGTATTGGATATATTTGTCCATGCATTTAAATCCGGAGATTTAGCCCATATATTCAAGTATTCTATTATTTTGGAATCGAGTTTTTCTTCGTGAAGAGAAAGCGGAACGTCGTAAATGCTTTCTTCGTCTTTAGCGGTAATAACCGCATCCGCTTCGACGTTGCAGAAAAGAGCTATTTTTTCCCTTATATCCTGCGGCAAAACCCTGTCCGCCCTGCATATTATAATCGAAGGTTCTATGCCTATAGCCCTCAATTCTTTAACGGAATGCTGGGTCGGTTTGGTTTTAAGCTCGTCCGCCGTTTTTATAAACGGAACTAAGGTCAAATGAATATAAAGAACGTCGTCTTTGCCTTTGTCTAATTTAAACTGCCTTATAGCTTCCAGGAACGGAAGACTTTCTATGTCGCCTACCGTTCCGCCTATTTCTATAATCGCAACGTCTTTGCTTTCAGAAGCTTCGATTATTCTTTTTTTTATTTCGTCTGTTATATGAGGAATTACCTGAACGGTTTTGCCGAGATAAGCCCCCTTTCTTTCGTTGCATATAACAGCATCGTAAGCCTGTCCGCTTGTTAAATTGTTCTTTTTCGTAAGAGAAAGCGACGTAAATCTTTCGTAATGACCCAGGTCAAGGTCGGTTTCGGCTCCGTCGTCTGTAACGAAAACTTCTCCGTGCTGAAAAGGATTCATAGTTCCTGGATCAACGTTTATATAGGGGTCAAGCTTCTGCATAGTGATATTAAGCCCCCTTGCTTCCAAAAGTGCTCCTATCGATGAAGCGGCTATACCCTTGCCGAGACTTGAAACGACACCGCCTGTTATAAATATATACTTTGTTTTATTCATGTTTGTTTAACCCCAAAACGTCTCTCATATCGTAAAATCCTTTATTTTTTTCGCTAAGCCATACCGCCGCTTTAATTGCGCCGCGCGCAAAATTATTTCTGGATACGGCCTTATGCGTAATTTCTATTATTTCTTCGTTTCCAGCAAATATTACCTTGTGTTCCCCTATGATGTCTCCGGCTCTTACCGAAAATATGCCTATTTCGTCATTTTTCCTTTCTCCTACGTCTCCGCACCTGCCGTAAACGGCTTTTTCCTTAAGCTCTATATGCCTCTGTTTAGCTACCGATTCTGCAAGCATTTTAGCCGTTCCGCTTGGAGCGTCCTTTTTCTTTTTATGGTGCATCTCTATTATTTCGCAGTCGTAATTTACACCAAGATATTTTGACGCATCATAGACGATATTCATTAAAACGTTAATTCCTAGACTCATATTGCCGGACAACACTATAGGAATACGTTTTCCGTAATCTTCTACCGTTTTTAAATCGTTTTCCGAAAATCCGGTAGAACCTATAACGACAGGAACATTATAAAGCGCCGCCTCTTCCGCATGTATCAAAGATGCGCTTTTAGACGTGAAATCTATAACGACTTTTTTCTTAATTGCGGCGGTTAAATGAAGAGCTTCTTTTAAAGTTAAAAATTTTCCTGCCGAAACTTTATTGATTTCTAATCCGGTTAAATCTTTAAGAGGCGAAACGGTTGTTTCATTTTCGGCATAATTTGAATCTACGCCGCCTATAAATAATAAATCCGGATAATCGGAAAGAATGGAGATTATAGCATTCCCCATTCTCCCTTTGCTCCCGCAAACTATTATACCCGTTTTTTCCATTATTGCAATATCCCGTATTCTTTTAAGGCTGTTTTTATCTTATCTATGCTGCCGCCGGATGCTTCCGATAAAGGCAGCCTTATTTCATTTTCTATAAATCCCATTATATTTAAAGCTTTTTTTACCGGTATAGGATTAGTTTCTATAAACATTGCATGAATAAGCGGAAGCAGTTTAAAATTAAGCTTCCTAGCAGATTTCAGGTCTCCTTTTAACGCATAATCCGTCATAAGAGACATATCTTTAGGCACAACATTTGAAACCGTCGAGATAACGCCGCCGCCGCCTACGGCAATTATCGGAAGAGTAAGCGCATCATCGCCGGATAAAACGCAAAATTTCTCAGGCGCTTTTCTCAAAATAGCCGTTGCCTGCTCCAAAGAACCGCTTGCTTCTTTAATTCCTGTTATATTGTCAATTTCTGCAAGCCTCA
>JAKAQP010000034.1 GCA_021822485.1 bacterium | reverse complement strand
TTATAAGTCCGTCATTGGAAGCCTGCAAATAAGGAATAATATATGCAACGTCTTTTAATTTTGGCAATATATATTTAAGCGTTCTGATATCTTTGGTTTTTTTATAATATTTATAAATAACCATAAGATATGTTGCGGCATAACTATCCGCAGAATCGTAAGTTTTAGTCGATTTCTCCTCGCATCCGGTTCCTGCGATTCTATAATCGTACATTGTTCCGGTAAGTCCAAATTTATCGGGATAATTAAGATGCTTAAAATACCATAGGATATAATTTTTTATGATTCCTATATTTTTATTTTTTTTTAAAAAATACAAAGCTATTATATTATCGGTGTATGGAACTACATAGTATGTTTTGCCGTTTCTTATTTTTACGTTATAAAACTTGCTCCATAACGTCAGAGCGGGATTATTGCATTTATTAATGCTGGCAGCGTCACACTTGGGTATCGAACCCGGGTTATGAACCGTAAGTACCGCTAATGCCGCTAAAATGAATAGTATCTTCATGTAAATCTCCTGTAAAAATTATATAATAATAATTTTTGCCTTCGTCAATAGTGTATGCGACGCTGCCATCCGGTTTTCTTATTTTATTCTTGGGCAAGGCGACCGTGATCCCCTTTAACCCTTCCTTGTTTTTTATTAATAATGTTATAGAGCCTCCCTTTGACGAAATAAAAGAATATTTTGTTTTTAAAAATTTCAATATAAATTTGGCGAAATAAGCCATCGGCCGAACAAGCAGTTTTCCTTCATTTTGCTTTTTCTCTATATAATCGGTAAATAATTTCATTGCTTTAGTATAATGATATATCCATATATCGTAAGGATGCGAATACCACAATCTGATAGCTCTATTTTTAATGCAATAATTTACTAAGCTTTTCTGCCAACTTAATACTTGCATGTTTGACATATGGCCGTAGTGCTTTAATTCATAAAGAGACGCTAAATCCCCGTCTATCGATACAGGAAATGCTATAACTTTTCGTGAGATAAGTTTACCGCTCCAGAAAGTCCTCGTAGGTCCTGAACCGATACTTCCCGTATAATAAGTAGCTATCATCCCTAACTTTCTGAGAATTTTAGTTGATACAGGCTGAGGGAAAACGCCTTCGGCGGGCATATATTCGGTTATTCTGTAGCCGGATATGCTTTGTAAACACTTATTATTTTTTTTAATAAGGGCATACATCTGGCTTTCATCATATTTTCCGCTTAAAACTTGCCTATACCAATAGTTATGAGTCCATCCGCCGTCCGTGCCTATTGTGCCGTAAGGCAGTAGCATCTTAATATACGGCCTGTTTTTTCCGCATGCATCGACGCCTCTTCCGTCTCCCGGGCGGTCTTCAAAGCTTCCCGCCGATATATCGAATGAATCTTTCAGGTTTTTTCTAATAATACGGTTCTTTATCATATATGGGATGCTCTTGCTTACTAAATAGTTTTCTATATGCCAATTAACAATCAGCCCGCCTTTTCCGTAAGGAGTATAAATCAAATGAGGCATCTTTGCTATTTTGAACAGGAATGTCTTTATAAAAGCCCTCATTAAAAATCCGTTTGATGCATATGCTTTGAGATATCCCAACTGCATATCGACATATAAAATATGTCCTCTGCCGTATTTTTTTAAAACAACTATTGGGAATTTTTTTATGTTGTTTTTTAAAACATATTTATCTTTTACCTCTCTGTAAGAAGGGAATTTAAGTATTTTTTTAACGTTGCTTTCTATGCCGTACGCATATACGTCTCTGCCTTTTAACCCTGGCACTGCAGCAGTATAAGCCATTGGAAAAGCAAGCGGACCGTACATATAGCCGCTTAAAAAACCGTCCATTGCATTTCCTTTAGGTATATTAAACAATTTCATGCTCCTCTGATTCTTGAAGCGTAATAAAGCGGCTACATAGGATTTATCCCTAATTTTACTGTATAGCTCATAATTCAAACCGATAATTTTAGAGAACACGCCCTTTTTTAGATATAGGCCTTCTTTATTTTTTATCCCGACATTATACACAACGGCAATATTTCCTCCATTGTTCAAATAATTCTCTGCCCAAAATTTTATAGAAGAATCCATCGCGGAAGGAAATTCCTCGTCTGCCGAATCCGGAAAAATAACCGCAGGTATATTTTTGCTTAAAGATTTGGGGTCAAAAGATATAAGGTCGGAATAGCTTATGACTTTAAACGGAACTCCGTCCATTTTTAAAGCGCTTTTGTAAGCAGATAAAATAGATTCGTCATATGGCGTTTGCGATGAACCGTATACTAAAAGAACGCTTATGCTATTATCCTTAGAAAATTTCTCGTATTCTTTAACGCGGTTGAGACCGTAATAAATAATTGGAACGGCAATCAATATTACTAAAAGTAAAACAAATATAACCGTTGTTTTTTTCATCTTTTTTCCTCTGTTTTTTAATAACAAAACGGCTACCCGACGATACCTATTCCTTCCGTCAGAACAAAACCGTAAATGACAACGTTTTTACCGAGTATTAATTTCTTTTTTGATATTACAGACTTGGTTTTATTAATATTTCCTACTTCTACTCCTTCCAATTCAATCTCTTCCTGCGCAAATATATTTCCATAAACTTTTATGTTTCCCGACATTCTTATTGTCTTATCAGATATTATATTGCCTAAAAAATTGACATTTTTTGCATTTTTTACAGTTATATTCCTGCCGGCCTTTATATCTCCGTTGATAGTGAATTCGTTATTTATCTCCAGACTGCCGTTTATTATAAGGTTACCGTTTATTATTGCAGGTTCGTCATATCTCATGTCTTCATTTATTATTTCATTAAAGTAGGTTGAAATAGATGTATTGTTAATATCCGTCCTTTCGCTGTCCATTAAGCCGTAGTCGACTTTAGATGTATCTTGCAACGTTAAAATAGGGTTCCCGAATAGGCGTCTGAATCTACAGCCGTTAGACAATTGAAGCTTTTCTCCGCAAGATGCGCTTATTCCAAGATAAGAATTTTCCCCGGCTTTAATCCCTCCATTAGCATCAAGCCATCTTATTATTTTTGCTGTTTCGTTTATTTCGACATTTTTATCTACCGCCGCTGCACGAATAATATTATTATTCCCAAAATACGCATTGCCTTTAATATATATTTCTTTATTAAAATTACTATTATGTTTAGAAGTTAAATTGCCGGATACTAAAAGCACATGGTCCATATTCTTTTCATATGAATTAAAATCGGAAGATATAATTTCTATTTTTTCTAAACCAGAAGATAATTTTATTTCGGATATGTTTTTTTCAAACCCATCTCTTTGAAAAGAATCTTTCAGTATTCTTCTGAACGACCCGCCAAAATAGCGCGCATCCCTAGAGTAGTCCTTTACAGGCAGCGGCTTATCGTCCGCCGGCGCTAAAAGCTCTATAATGCCCGGAACAAAAGGCAAAAAGATAAAAAATGCAAATATCAAAATTAATATAATAAAATTCATTTTGCCGCTGTCGCCTCCTCTTTCCTGTAGCGTTTTGTCTTATGCCATGTAACCTTTCTAAAGCTTATAACATCGATAACCGATTCTATAAAACCCTGAGAAATAAACCACATATTAAAGACAAAAACAAAAAAGAAAAAAGGCAGCAGGCGTATTCTGTTTGAAGTCCTATCCAGAAAAGCTCCGATTCCTATCTGATAAAAAGGGGCAAAACTTCCAAAAGTTACGTACATGCCTACCAATAAGTATACAATTACATAATTTACTAAATTCATCTCACCCGTAAAAAATAACACTATAGAATCCAATATGCCCAATAAAAAAATAAATGGAATCAAATATACGAAAAGCAAAAGAACCCCGTCTAATTTTTGATAGAAATTCAAATGTTTTGTTGTTATAACAGGGAGTAGATATTTAAACAAAACCCTGTTATGCCCCCTTGACCACCTTTTAATCTGGTTTGCCCTTACCTTCCATTCTTCCGGCGCCTCTTCGTAACATTCCAAACGATTGGCGTAAGCCACGTCCCATCCCTTAATAAATAAATTAAACGTAAGTTCGGTGTCTTCAGCAAGAATTTTTTCGTCAAATCCGCCTAAAGAAAGCACTAATTCTTTTCTAAAACCGCCTACCGTTCCTCCGTATTGCGGGATAAGACCGAGATTGTATCTCGCCTGCTGGTCAACCTGATAACCGCCTGTTCTCTCCAGGTCGAGCATGCGCGTTAATAAATTTTTGCTAGTATTGATAAGCATGACTCTCCCCATTACGCTGCATACTTTAGGGTCTTTAAAAGCCAAAGCCAAATCCTTTAACATGCCTTTTCCCGGAAGATAATCCGCGTCAAAAACCAGTATTATTTCGCCCTTAGCTATTTTTAATGTCTCGTTAAGAGCCGGCACCTTGCCCCTGTTTTCGCTTTTCCTGTGAATCGGTTTTATTATGGGATATTTTAAAGCATAAGAATCTAGTATTTCTTTTGTTTTGTCCGTAGAACTGTCATTTACAGGCAATACCTCCATCTTTGACGCAGGATAATCTGATTTCATCAGTAAATCCAATATATGGGGCGCCGTCTTTTCCTCATTATACATTGGAATAATAATCGACAACTCCATAAGTTCGGAATCGATTATATCCTGATAATAAAGTTTCTGTTCGCCGAACACGCGGTTTAATGTGAAAAAGTTATGTCTAAATGTATAAATTGCCATAACTAATATCACAAACAACATATAAATTTTTAAAATAATAATTAATACAACCATCTTCTCTCTCCAGTGCTGTTTTGATTTTTTTTAGATACAAAACTTAAATAATAGGAATAAATGCCGACTATATATATAAAATCGACTAATGGCCCGAAAGCAAAAAAGAGTGTGGCCATAAATACAAACGAAAATTTTTGCAGTATATATAAAAATAAAATATACCTGACAACTGCAAACATAACCGAATAAATCAACGCTGTAATAATAACTAAAATTTTATAAAAAAAATTAGAGGGAATCGGTATTAATGCAATTGCAAGAATAACTGGGATAAAAAACCATATTGCTACTTCAGTTTTCATATATAGATCCGAAAATGTCGTGAAATCGTAAGGGAACTTAAAGGGAGCAAGAACAAAGAACGCTGAAGATACCGCGTTTATTAATAATATATACATTAAATATAAAAAAACAGGCTTAAAAATTTGCGTCTTTATAAAAAGCAACATAACTACAAGAGCGAGAAAAGAAAATATAAAGAACAATAGATAAAACAAGGGCGAATGAAGAATCGAATGCATAGAAACTATATATAGCCCGAAAAATATATAACTTCTTTTTAATACATGGATATTACCTACGATAAAATATTTTGAAAGAATAAAGGCGGAAAATTTACATATATAAAGAGTTACCGTAGGGTAAAAGAACAGCACCAGTAAAACAGGCAATAACAGACCTATGCTTTCCCAGAAAACATTTTTTTTTGAAAACGGCTCCTTTCTGTAGGCTCTGTGGTAGTAAATAGCATCTTTTGACATATATATTGATTTTTTAGAAGTTTTTAAAAATACTTACGGTTATGCCGTAAGCCCTATAATTATCTTGAAGAATAAAGTAGTCTAGATTCCCTATTATTCCAAAATCTTTTCTAAGCCATATTCTTTGACGAATTTCAATATCCAAAGCATTATAGTTTACCCTGCTTTGATCCGCTATCGGCAGATAGGTTGTTAAATATGCCTCGTTTCCGGTAGTTACATTAAGATATGTTCTCTCCCAATAACGTTTTCCGTAACCTATAGAATAAAGATGCGACCATGAACCGACATTGCCGGGATCGCTGATGGTTCTGAATAACCTATAACTCGCCACCCACCTTTTATAATAATAAGTAATGCCGGTCGAAGCTATCAGGTTTAAATTATTATCGTTGTATTTTATGTAAGACCCTCCTATCTCCCATACAATATTCTTATATTTACCCAGTTTGAAATTAAAATTATTATCTACTCTGAACTCAGGCAAATAAAGATAATTGGTGCCGCTAGAAATATCCGAGTATGTATAAAGCCATGGCGTCCAAATAGTATAGGCGCCTATTGTAGCGAGAAAACCTTCGCCTTCTATTGTTCTTGAAAACCCGTCTGCCTCGATAAAATAATTGAATTTTTTAATTGAGTTATTGTAATATTTCACCGTGCCGATATTCCATGAGCCATAGATTCCATGGGGGTCAAGAAAATAATATGAATAGCCTATATCAATCCTTTGATTATCTGAAGAACTTCCGGCGGCTAAAACAGTTTCCTGAACCGAAGAAAAAATAGCGATAAACAATATGAAAATCAAGCAGGTAAATTTCAATTTTCCAATTAAATATTTTTTGACGACATGCATTGAGTAATTCTCCTATTTAAAAAATTTTTATAGCAAGCGAAACAATTAATTTAAACCGATGCATAATAATTGTAACAAGCAATTTCCGTGCCACATTATCAAAAAGGTGCTAAAAAGTCATAGCCTATGCTAATTATACCATAAAACATGTTCAATACAGCTTTTAAATTGACAGGCTACTATTGGTCCGGATATGACGGATGACAGGGATAAATTTCAACGCTTGATTCTTCCCTATTTTTGCCAACTTAGTTTACAATATGCCAACTTAATGCCAACTTAGTTGGCAAAATACAATACGGGACAGACGGGGCATCAGTCGTCACAAAAAATTTATTTGGGTTTTCAGGTTATTACCCTCCCACGCAAAAAATAAATTTAATGCGAAGGAGGTAAATAATATTAAATAGTAGTAATTTTTATACCGGCAGAACCGTGCTTCCCCACGATTCGTTAATGCTTTCTGCCGCTGCAAGATAAAATGCCAGAACGGCTGTAATAAGTCCGAAATATCCGCCGACGATGTTTATAATAGCCTCTCCAGTCCAAGCTCCGATAGCAAGCAGGTAAAAAGTCGCAGTAAGAAATAAAAAAATCAGCATAAGCGCCCTTGCTTTTTTCAAAGACGCAACCCACATAAACATCGTAAACAAGCCCCACAAGAACAGATACCAGCCTACGAACGCCCCGGTTACGCCTTTCGACAGGAATAAAACGAACAGGGCGAAACTCCACCAAAACGCCCCGTAACCGCAAAATGCAACCGTGCCGAAACTGTTGCCTCTCGGCATTTCCATAATACCGGCGGCGAACTGGGCAGTACCGCCGAAAACAAAAGCACATGCAAGAACCATCGGCATGTTTGCGCCCGAAAACCACCCGACGTTAATCATGCTCAGCAAAAAAGTCGTAAGCGCAAACCCCGAAAGTCCAAGCGGAGCCGGATTGGCTAATTTTGTTTCCATAAAATTACCTCCATTAATTAATTAAAAGTTAATTGGCTAAAAAAATAAGGCTAAAATTTTTATATTTATTTACATATTTTTTTATAATTATACCTCAAGATTTGTCAGAAAGGTTTCAAATAATATTAATTATATATATGTAAATATTTAAATTGATTATGATTTAGATATATCAATATGCGGAAAAGCCTTTATAAAAGCGTCAACTATTTTTCCGTCGAACTGCGTTCCTGAACATTTTATTAGTTCGTCTATGGCGATTTTTGGATCAAGTCCTTTCCTGTAAGGGCGGTCGGACGTCATAGCGTCGAAAGTATCGGCTACCGATATTATCTTTGCGTTTAATTCGATTTCGTCTTCCTTTAATCCGTCCGGGTAACCTTTGCCGTCATGTCTTTCGTGGTGGTGCTTGACTCCGGTTATAATATGCTCCAAACCTTTTATTTTCTTTAAAATCTCTTCGCCGAATACTGGATTTTTTTTCATTAACGCAAACTCTTCGTCCGTCAATTTTCCAGGTTTCAAAAGAATGTCGTCCTTGACGCATATTTTTCCGATATCGTGCAGTATGGCGGAAAGCCTCAGCTCTTCGAGCGCGTCCTTGTCCATGCCTATAGCCTCTCCTATGGCATAGCTGTATTCCATTACCCTTTTAGTATGGTTGCCGGTATAATTATCCCTCATTTCTATAGTTTCCGCCAGCGTATATGCCGTAGAAATGAATATTTCCTTCAAGTCTTTATACAGCTTGACGTTTTCGACGAAAATCCCTACGTTATGGCTTAGCGTCGTAAATAATTTTAAATCGGAAGAAGAAAACTCGGTATTGTTTTCGGTAGCGATATTTAATGCCCCTATAACTTTATCTTTTATTTTAAGCGGAGCGCACATCATAGAACCCGTTGTGCCGCCGCCGGGAGCGGTCCAACCGTCTAAAGATATATCGTTAATTATCTCCGCATTGCCCGAAAGCATAACAAACTCGGCTATGCTTTCCCCGTTAAACGGCACGATGGAATTTTTTACGGTCTTTTCGTCGTAATCGTAAGCGGAAATAACGTCTATCCAGTTTGTTTCGTCGTTTTTCAGCATTATCGATACCGTATCCGCCTTAATAAAATTCTTAACCAAGGATAAAGTCAACAGCGCAATATCTTTGAGAGTGCTGCATCCCAGTATTTTTTCGGTAAAATCGTAAAAAAGATTAATTTCCTTATATCTGCTCGAAACCTCGTCTATTAAGTCTCTTTTATCGTATTCCGCCGCAAGCATATAAGTTAATATAGAAACGATAATTGCCGCTTTTTCGCTTCCTTCAACGTAACCGGCCTGTTCGTCTTTAATATTTACGGGGAAAGAGAAAGTCCCGCTTTCGTTTTCCGAACCGGATTGCCCGATATTAGCCCCTATGTTTGCCAAGACGTTACCGTTTATATCGAATATCAAAGCGCTAATATCTAAACCGTTTGCGGTATCGTTCAATATCTTTATGGTTTCCTTATTGGAAAGCATCTTTTTTAATATGCTTCTGGCGTTTTTCATAATTTATATTTCCTTTTATATTTTATTTAATAACTCATCGACCTCTTTCAGCAACTGCAGGTATTCCACTTCTTTTTTATATATATTCGAAGACTATGAATCATGATTAAATCGGAAACGGTCTGTTAATTAATTATAAAAGCTCCCGTAAATTATTTAATCTTAATTAAGATATAAGTATATATGCAATTTACGTGCCATTATGAAAAACAGGATAATTACGTCTATTTTTTATGTAAACAGGCTGTCAATAATGCAACAAAGTTGGCAGAATGAGAACTAAGTTGGCAGAATGAGATAAATATTTATAAAATTTCGCGTACTTTTTTTACAATGTCGTCGGGATTAAAAGGTTTTGTCATATACATGTCGGCGCCTGATTCCATTCCTTTTAATTTATCTATTTCCTGCCCTTTTGCGGTGAGGAGAACTATATATATATCGGGGATTTTCAGGTTGTTTTTTACTTCAGAACATACTTCGAACCCGTTCATTTTGGGCATCATTACGTCGAGAAAAACCATATCCGGCTTGTTTTCTTTGATTGACTCAAGGGCTTCCGCACCGTTTTCCGCAGTAAAAATTTCTAACCCTTCGTCTTCCAGGTCTTCAAGCGTCTGTTCCAAAAGAAGCCTTATATGCGGTTCGTCGTCGGCGATAAGAACTTTGGGCATTACTTCTCCTTAAATAATTTTATTTCTATAATATAAAATATACGATAACTTATGTCAAGCTAAAATAAATGCGGGAGACTATTTAGAAACGCGCTTATTCAAAAGCCCGTCGACTTCATTCAATAACTGCGGATATTCCACTCCTTTAATGAGATATTTTTCCACTCCTATTTTAAATCCCGTCTCTTTGTCTTCTACTACGGATAAAATTATTATTGGGATATTCATAGTTTCCGGACTGTTTTTTAATACCTTTGCTACGTCGAATCCGCTTAAACCGGGCATCATAACGTCTAATATAACAAGGTCGTATTTTTTACGCTTTATTTTATTTAAAGCATCTAATCCGTCGGAAGCTTCGTCTGTAATATAACCGGCGTATTCGAGCTCCTGTTTTAAAAGTTTTCTGATGTTTCCGTCGTCGTCAACTATCAATATTTTTTTGGAAGTTCCGCCGTAGCCTAATGCTGGAGGAGCCGAGTTCTTAATCTGTTCTATAAAATCTTTTATATGAGTGGAACTTGATTGTTCTTTATATAAAGGAGCGGTAAAATAAAACGTGCTTCCTTCGCCTATTTCGCTTTCAGCCCATATTTTCCCTCCGTAATGCTCTACGATCTGTTTGCATATGGGAAGTCCGAGCCCCGTGCCTTTAGGCTTGTCGGTCAAGGTGTCGCCTACCTGCTTGAACTTTTCGAATACCTTGGTAAGATTTTCTTTGCTTATGCCGGCGCCTTTATCCAAAACGCTTATGAGTACGGAATCCCGAAAAGATTTTGCTCCGACGGTTATATCTCCGTAGGAAGTAAACTTTACTGCGTTGGATAAAAAATTTATAATAACCTGGATAAATCTGTCTTTATCGGCGTATATATCGGGAAGACCGTCTTCTATGTCCGTTACTATGCCGAGCTTTTTTTCCTGAAAAAGCGAAGAGGTTGCCAATACGGCATGCTCTATAGCGTACATTGAGGTAAACCGTTCGTCTTTCCATTCTACTTTGCCGGCTTCCATTTTGGCTATGTCTAATACATCGTTTATGAGGGAAGTAAGCCTTTGTCCTTCGGATATTATTATGCCTAAGTTGCTTTCAATCTGGTCTGCGGTTTTCTTGATTTTTTTATCTTCCAAGTTAAGGACGGGATATACGGAGTCTTTAAATTTCTTGCTTATGATGTTCGCAAAGCCGAGTATGGAAGTAAGGGGCGTCCTTAATTCGTGGGATACGGTGGATATGAAATCGGTTTTCATCATATCTACTTCTTTTTCTTTCGTGATGTCTCTTACGGTAACTACTACTCCCGCAAATGCATCGGCGGCATAATCGTCTTTCGAAAGGCTGTTTTCGATATCAAGATACATCGAAGTCGCGGTAGCCTTGCAGATTCTGCTTCCGCTAAGCTCAATTTCATCGGCATAAATAGTTTTTTTGTTTATATCTCTGTTTAAAAATACTTTATTTATCAGCTCATTAATTTTCTCGTCGAAAAGAAAGGACAAGTCCCGTCCGAGTTCTTTTTCGTTGAAACCGAACATTGATAAAAAAGCAAAATTATACGAGGATATTTTTTTATGCAAGTTTACGACGAAAAGAGCGTCCGATAAACTGGAAATAATAACCGAAGACTGGCTTTCCTGTCTTTTTCTTTCGTCTATATCCTGAAATATCCAGACGGAATCGGCGTTATCCGTCTCTTCGGGATTTACGGATTTTCCGGACAGAAGGCACCAGAACTCCGAACCGTCTTTTCTTTTAGCAATATATTCCACCTTATATTCAAGACCTGCTCTTACCGTCGAGTATGCGCTCCTGCCTATTTCCTGAAAATCGCGGTCGGAACGATAGCAAATTCTCGATAATTTTCCTATTAATTCGTCCGGCGAATCGTATCCGAACATTTCAGCCATTTTTTTATTGACTATAACAAAATGCCTTTCCCTAACAAGCGTAATGCCGACTGAAGAATTATTAAGCATGGCGCCGTAAACTTTTTGCGTCTGCGCCGCTTTATTTTTTTCTTCTGCAAGACTTTTGACGTAATCTTCGGTTCTTATGAGCGAATTTCTATATTCGGAAGCAAGCGACATAATGGATTCGGCAAGCTCGGAATTCGTAATGCCGGAAATTTCGGACAATGAATCGAATTCATGGTTTAAAACCCTTTTTATATATGCAGAAATACCGGCCGATTCTTTTTCTATATTATTTTCAGCGTTCATATTCCCAACCTCATCATTTTTTTTCTCAAACCTTCCCTCGTTATTCCCAGCATTTTCGCGGCGGCTGATTTATTCCAGCTGCATTTTTCCAGCACTTTCCTTATTAAAATAGCTTCGTTTTCTTCGATGCTCGCGGTTTGTTCGTCTTCCGCCGCTTTATCGTTTAACGGGCTATATTTTCTTATATTGTCCGACAAATCTTTAAAATCAATTCTGCCGGAAATATTTAAAGCAACTGCTCTTTCTATCTCGTTTTCTAGCTCCCTGATATTTCCGGGCCAGTCGTAATTATTCAGCGCTTCTAAGGCATCTGCCGTAAATTTAATATTGTTTTTTTCTAATTTTACGGCGTTGTTTTTTAAAAAATAGTTTGCAAGAACGGCTATGTCTTCTTTCTTGTCCCGAAGAGGCGGAATATTCAAATTTATTACGTTAAGCCTGTAAAATAAATCTTTCCTGAAATTTCCTTCCGCTATTTCCTTTTTTAAGTCTTTATTGGTAGCGGCTATTATTCTTACGTCGAACGGCACCGCCTTGGAAC
>JAKAQP010000095.1 GCA_021822485.1 bacterium | reverse complement strand
TTATGGCTATAGACGACATGATGAGAGAGCTGAAAGACCTTGCTAGAGTTGTCGATGAGGCGACTAAAAAAATAGGTGATTTAAAAGCGCCGGTCAAAGAAAGCTCCGATAATATACCTATTGCGCAGGAAGGCATTTCCGATATTATCAAAGAAACTGAAAAAGCGGCAAACAATATAATGAATTTGCTGGACGAAATAAACGAAAACTCAAATGATATAAATAAGCGGCTCATAGATCTTATAAATTTGAATCCGACTAAGAAGATAAGGGAAAGCCTCATTAACCTTAAAGAGCTTAATAATAAAAATATAGATAAAATATTAGGCGTTCTTTCTCTTCTTTCTTTCCAGGATTTAACGGGGCAGAAACTTTATAAAATACAGAATACGCTTAATGAAACTAAGGCAAAACTTATAAAAGTACTGGTCGATTCCGAAGTAGAAGCCAAAGAAATACCTAATGAAAAAAAGGCCGAAATATACGGGAAATTAAAAGATATGGTGTCCAACAATCAAAAAATGGCTCAAAGTGACGTAAATTCAATTCTCGGGGAACTAGGATTTTAAATCTATAGATTTTTTTCTTGCTTTTATTATATAAATATGGCATAATGTTTTTTCTGCATATAAAAAACATTGTCCCCATCGTCTAGCCGGCCCAGGACATCGCCCTTTCACGGCGGCAACACGGGTTCGAATCCCGTTGGGGACGCCACTACTTTCCAGTATTTCTTCTTTAATGGTAAATTTATAATAATTATTTTATTCTTTTGCGTCTTAAAGGCGTTTAACTATAATTTATTTTTCATTGCATATTCTTGTTTTTTTTGATAGTATAAAATATGATTGTGTATTTAATGAAGTAATAATATTTTTAATATAATACCAAATGATACTTGAAGATATAAAATATCAGCTTGATCAATTTTATAGTTTTGAAGATATAAAATTATCGTTTGAAATTTTAGATAAGCAGGGCGCTATATATTTTTCAAGCGGAAAGATATTGCATGCTGTTTTAGGAACAAAACAGGACATAGAGGTATTTAAAGAATTAAACGGCTTAGACGCGCCGATAAATATACAGGTTAGCATTGGCGAATCTTCTCCGGAAATTACGCTTGATAAATATTTAGACGAAATTATAGAAATAATAAACGGGGATAGTAAGGGCTCGGATAACAATCAAAAACTTAATGACGCAAAAAGTTCCAACTCTGAAATTGTAAAAAACGATGCAGAATCAAGCCCTGCTATAGTAGTTAAAATTGCAGAAACTTTATCCGTTATAACCGGCGTTGAATCGATTCTTGCCGTTAAAGAGGATGGCGAAGTATTGTATTCCAAGGGCATCGACGATACCGATTTTGAATCCGCCGATGCTTTATTTCTTTTTAATCAATCAAAAGAATTAGGCGATATATTAAATTTTAATAAATTAAAAAGCGCTATATGCGAAGCCAATAATTATAAAAAGATAATTATTAACAATAAAAATGTTTTATACAGCCTTAAAGTTTCGTCTGAAGTCCCTGCGTTAAAGACTCAGATGGAAGCTATAAAATTACTTAAAGAAAATTAAAATATCATTGGATATATCTATTTAACAATATAAATTTATGAATATAACCGACGATAAAAGCATTATATATAAAATTCTTAAAATTGCCGGTGTAGATGCTTGCGCAATATCGTCTTTAGACGGCGAAGTTTTGCAGTTCGAGGCTAACGATCCAGAAATACGGTCAGAACAAATAAGCAGGGTATCAAGAGAAATAAGTAAATTATTTGCATCATATTCTATTTCGTCGGTAGAAATTTCTTCTCTTTACTTAAATTTTGACGACAGAAATATAATAGTTAACGGATTTGGGAGCGGATTTATTTTTATTCTCAGCAAGAGAAATTCTAACGTTAATCTTCTCAAGATGGAAACCGCTTATCTTGAAAGCGAGTTCGTTAAAATAGTAAATCAATCGATAATCGCCGATAACTCAAAAAAGGCAGGCGGTTTTATAAACGATGAAAACGGTGCCGGCCCTTTTGCTCAAAACGAGGCTGTATTTAATTCCATTTTAAATAGTAACGAAATGGCAGGAGGCGGAATAAATTTCGGCGAAGTAATTCCAAAGGATAAAATGGAAGCGCTTAAAGATTTTTTTTCGGAAAATTTGGGGCCGATATCTTCTATTATTTTTGACCAAAAGCTTAAAGATTTAAACGAAAGCGTAAATAATTTTCATGCAGACAATATTGAAAGTTTAATAAAAAATTTAGCGCAAGAAATAGAAAATAAAAAAGAAAGGCTTAATTTTATTACTACCGCCAACAATATTATAAATTCGTAAAACAAACAAAAGTTAAAAACGTAAAATTTAAATAATTTTAAATTTTAACTTATCTAAAATATTCCGCATGCCGGCGTGGCTCAGGGGTAGAGCAGCTGATTCGTAATCAGCGGGTCGTAGGTTCGATTCCTATCGCCGGCTCCATTCAAAACCGCAGTAAATAAGCACTTTT
>JAKAQP010000094.1 GCA_021822485.1 bacterium | reverse complement strand
CGGTAGAAACTGAAATATGGCCTAATTTATTTAATATTCTTAATAAAAAAAATATTCCCATAGCGTTAATAAACGCAAGAATATCGGAAAAGTCTTATAAAAATTATATCCGTTTCAGATTCTTTTTTGGTTATATCTTTAAAAAAATAGATACGGTATTATGTATATCTGATATGTATTGCAAAAGATTTGCGTCTCTTGGAATTAAGGAAGAAAATATGCACCAAACCGGCAATATGAAATTCGACATGGATGTATCCCTTATTACGGGAGATATAAACGAAAAAACCGCGATACTCAAAAAATTCATAGAATATAAAAATAATAATTCGGAATACGCGAAAATTATAGCGGCTGGAAGCACTCATAAAAGGGAAGAAGAGTTAATTGCCGATTCGGTAATAAAATTAACCAGGCTTAACCATAAAAATAAAATTTTTCTTTTTGTCGCTCCGCGTCATCCTGAAAGATTCGACGAGGTTTACAAACTTTTAAATAACTACTTACCCGAAATAGAACTCTATAAGCTTTCTTCAATTTATTCCTCTCATTACGACTCTAAAGATATTAAAAATATTAAATATAATAATAGTTGCGGTTTGTCCGAAAACAAAGTCGTCGTCGTTTTAGTAGATATTATAGGACAGCTTTTGACGGTTTACGGCATATGCGATGCCGCTTTCGTAGGCGGAAGCTTGATTCCGTCAGGCGGGCATAATCTTCTCGAACCTTTAATTTTCGGGAAGCCGGTAATTTTTGGCAGATACGTTCAAAATTTTTCGGATGCTGCGGAAGAGATTATAAAGAATTCTGCCGGAAGACAGATTGATTCTCCCTTGGAATTATATAACGCGTTGGCCGATTACCTGTTTAACGATAAATCTGCCGATTCTGCCGGAAAAAACGGTTTAAACCTTATAGCCCGCAATAAAGGCGTTTCCCTTAGGAACCTTGAGTATCTGAATTATAAAGGCTATTTGCTGTCGTTAAAAAGCGAGGATAAAAAAAAGGCAAAAAAATCGTTGACAAAATAATCAAAACCTATTAAAATTAATAATTCAAGTTTATATGTGTGGTTTAATTTTCCTTAAATTTTTAAGCTAAAGAGGATTTGTTATGAGTAAAGAATATGCCGTTATTAATACCGGCTCAAAGCAATACGTCGTTTCGCAGGGAGACATCTTAAGAATAGAAACGGTAGGAAAAGAAAAAGGCGAAGAGATAACTTTTACGCCTATAGCAATTAAAAACGGCGACGTTTTGGTTACTGACAAAGAGGCTTTAAAAGATAAAAGCGTGAAGGGAACGGTCGTAAGAAACGGCAGGGCAAAAAAAATAGTAGTTTTCAAAATGAAACGCCGTAAAGACGAAAGAAAGAAAAGAGGACACAGGCAGAATTTTACCGAAGTCAAGATAACGGGCATAGCATAAATTATAAACTTATATTATATATTATTTATTTTTTAAGTAAAAGGTGATATTATGGCGCATAAAAAAGCCGGCGGAAGTTCCAGAAACGGCAGAGACAGTCAGGGACAAAGAAGGGGAGTAAAAAGATTCGGAGGTCAGTTAGTTAAACCGGGCGAGATTATAGTTCGTCAGGTAGGGTCGTCTTTTCATCCGGGAAAATTTGTTAAAGAAGGCAAAGACTACACGCTTTATTCTATAATAAAGGGTTTCGTAAAATTTCACATAGGAAAAAATAACAGAAAGTTCGTAAGTATTATACCTGCGGAATAACTATAAAAGTTTAAGTTGTTTATATATAAGTATATATAATCTATATATAAAATTTGACTTAAGAAACTTTACTTCGTTAAAATATTCTGCAGTAATATCGATATCGGCTTTTGCACATTCCTTTCTTTAATCATTAACCATACATATATATAAACAGGGTTTTTCCGAATACGAATAAAGTATAAAAAATAATCCAATATCCCGAATATATATTAAATATGGCGGCAGTGTTTCTCTCGGCATTTTCTTATTGCGCTATTGTTATCTCTATTCCATATGCTATATGGCAATGAATGCGTTATAATAAACTTATATATATTATCTATATCATTCTCAAAATTAACGCTGAAACTAATTTCAATAATTCAATAATTAAATAAAATAATTAAATATTTAAAAAATTGCCATTAATAACGGCATAAAAAAATTTTATAATGAAATTCGTCGATAACGCTATAATAACGATTGCTTCAGGAAACGGCGGCAGGGGCGCCGTCAGTTTCAGAAGGGAGAAATTTATCCCTAAGGGCGGACCCGACGGCGGCGACGGAGGAAAAGGCGGCGGCGTTATATTTAAGGCTTCTCATAATATAACAAGCCTATTGGATTTCAGGTATAAACCGAGATATATTGCCGAAAAGGGCGGAAACGGTCAGGGGAATAACAAAAAAGGCAGAGACGGGGATGATATCTTGATAACCGTGCCGGTCGGCACTACGGTTGTAGATTTCGATTCAGGCGAAGTAATGGCCGACCTTATTAAAGACGGCGAAGAAACGGTTCTGCTCAGGGGCGGTATCGGCGGAAAAGGCAATACCTT
>JAKAQP010000093.1 GCA_021822485.1 bacterium | reverse complement strand
TGATTTCAAAAAAAGGCTCGTCTCAAAACGTTAAAAAAATAGTAGACGAGCTTAAAAAAAGAAATTCCGAACTTCATACGCATCATCTTACCGTCCACAGACCGTGGGGTTCGTATTCCGTACTTCTGGAATCCGCCCTTTATAAACTTAAAAAGATTTCGGTAAAACCGGGTGCAAAACTTTCGCTCCAGAAGCACTTTCACAGGTCGGAACACTGGATAGTAACGAGCGGTACGGCTCTCGTTACGGTAGGGGATAAAGAAACGCTTTTAAGGGCAAACGAATCGACTTATATACCTATGGGTTTCGTCCACAGGCTGGAAAATCCGGGATTAATTCCGTTAATAATTATAGAAGCGCAGGTAGGGGAGTATTTAAAAGAAGACGATATAGTCAGGATTGAAGACGATTATAACAGATTATAAAATAAATTAGAATTTCATAGCAAATAATTACAGATTAAATTCGGACTCGTAAATTTCTAAATCCTCTTTTAAGTCTTTTAATCTGTCGTCTAATTTATAAATTTCTCCGTTATATTCGCAGTATCCGTCATTTATAATGGATAAGGCGGTGTTTTTATTTTTTGTCAAAAATATATGTACGGACAGCGGATTGTCGATGTTGTAAAGCGATACCGTAGAAACGTTTCCCTTTGCGTTTTTGCCGTAAAATTGACGCGCAAGTTCTCCCGTCTGTCTGTTTCTGATGCCGTAATATTTCATAATTGTTATTTGTTATGTTATTTATTATACTTGAAATTTCAGGCAGGCGCAAATACCTTAATCCTGCAATAGAACGCCAAAAAAACCTTTTTAATATGATATAATGATTAGAAAAATGTGTCAGATTTTATTTTAGACTCCTTTTTCTTTTGACTTAGCTTAGGAAGCGGATAAATATGCATAAGTTTAAATTTAAAGAAGAAACGGAAACTATAATTGTCAACATAATGGGGAAAAAAGGTTCCGGCAAAACCTATGCGTCCGGCGAAATTGCAAAATTCCTGTTAAACGAAGGATATTCGGTTTATATGGATGCTTTCGGGACTGAGTTAAAAAAAATAGTAATGCTGTTTTTCGGCGTATCGAAAACTAATTTCGATAAAGCCGTTACCGGCGGTATAGAACTGAAAGAAAGAATAAAACGGCTGTATTTATACGTATATAAAAATATAGGCAAAGAATATGATTTAAAAAATATAATTATGGATAAAGATATAAATAAAGAAATCGAAAAAGATTTAGAATATATCGGCCGGTTTATGAAAGATAAAGACGTCAGAAAAATTCTGCAATATACAGGCACTGAAATAATAAGAAAAATAGAACCCGCATTCTTTACGGAAGCGATAAAATATAAGTTAAAAAAAATAAAAGATGCCGCCGATTACATAATTATATCGGACTGCCGTTTTATAAACGAATATGAAATGCTAAACGAAGAATTTCAAAACGTAAAAAATTTTTATGTAACAAACGATGAGAGCGCCGATAACGATAAACATATATCGGAAATGGAAATAAATCAAATAACCGATATATACGGAAAAGAAATAGTTGCCGTAAAAAACGACAAAAATAAGCCTTTGGATATAGGAATGTTTAGATTATTTTAGTTTAGAAAGACTGTTCTCAATTTAGATTGTTTTAATTGTTTTAATTTGACATTTTAAAAATCTAATTATATAATTTATAGATTAACAATTTTAATAAAATTAACTTAATAACTTAAAATTACGATTATGAAGAAATTATTAATTTTAACTGTTGCAGTTCTTCTTACTGTTTCGGTATTTGCCTTAAACGGCTGCGCTCCTTTTAATCCATCGCTTATGCAAGGCGGAGGTCCGACATCCATTAGCGCGCAAACTCCTAATTTTGCATTTTCCTATTCCAACGGCGTAAATGCATATTATGTTCCTCAATACCCGGGTTATGTTTATAATTACAACGGATATTACTATTTATGGAGAGGCGGCAACTGGCTTTATTCTAATTTTTATGAAGGACCGTGGTCGCCGGCTCCTCCGGCTATGATACAGGTTTTACCTCCGTTATTTCAGGGACCGCCGCCTCCACCTCCTGGGCCACCGCCAGGACCGCCGGGTCCGCCGCCTCCGGGACCTCCAGGACCGCCTCCGGGACCTCCAGGACCGCCTCCGGGCAGAGGCTGGCATCGCGGCTGGTAAAGACATTTATAAAATATTAGAAAGTTAGCTTAAAATCTTAAAAGACCGTTTAATATTAAGCATATTATGCCGAACATTAAACGGTCTTTTAATTAGAAACCTGTTTATTTGTTATTTGCCTTGATTTCCCTGTTTTACTGCATAAATTCCTTTGTTTTAACCGAAATGTAACATAAATTTAATATATTCGTAACTATTTTGTCATAATCCTGTAACAATAGCCGTGTTATTATATTTATAATTATATATTTTATAAATATTGAAAAATTTAGTTTCGGTGTTATAATAAAAGGAGAAATAAACGATGGAAGAAATTAAAAAAAGCGAAGATTATATGAATATGAGCATGGCTATATCTCCCGAAAAATATTTTGACAGCAGGTTCGACGGTCAGGAGAA
>JAKAQP010000092.1 GCA_021822485.1 bacterium | reverse complement strand
TTTTCGAGCCAGTTTATATCTAATCCGAGAGTGCTTTATACGGCCGCCGGCATACTGTTTTTTTTCGGAATTATTCCGGGTCTTCCTCACTGGCCTTTTATTTTGTTTGCGGCGATAGCAGCCTTAATGGGTTATATAATCGTAAGGGAATCGGCTAAGAAAAAAACGGAAACTGCCAAAAAAACAGCCGAAGAAAAGAAAGAAATTCCGGAATCGCAGATAATAGTAAATGCGATGCAGATAGATATTCTCGAACTTGAAGTAGGATATAACCTTATACCGTATGTCGATGCCTCCAGAAGCGGCGAACTTTTGGAAAGAATAAAAGGCATAAGGAAACAGCTTGCATCCGATATGGGCATTATAGTTCCGCCTATTCACATTAAAGACAATTTGAATTTAAAACCTAACGAATACATTTTTTTAATTAAAGGTATAGAAACCGCAAGATACGAAACTATGCCGAACAAACTTCTTGCGATGAACCCCGGCAACGTTTCTGAAAATATTCCGGGCATTGTTACGAAAGAGCCGGCGTTTAATCTGCCCGCGCTCTGGATTGACGAAGGATTAAAACAGAAGGCGGTAATGGCTGGATGGACGGTCGTTGAAATACCAGCCGTTATAGCGACGCACATAGTAGAGATTATTAAAAACAACTCTGCGGAACTGCTTACAAGGCAGGATGTTCAAAAACTCCTCGATATACTTACCTCAAAATATCCAAAAATCGTGGACGAACTTATCCCAGCGGTACTTTCGCTCAGCTCCGTCCAGAATGTTTTAGAGAATCTTCTTCAGGAGGGAATCCCTATTAAAGATATGCTTACAATAGTAGAAGCCCTGCATAATTATGCGCCCAATACCAAAGACCCGGCTCTGCTTACCGAATACGTAAGAAGCGCTTTGAAAAGGACTATAACTAAAACATTGCTTGGGCCGGATAATGCGGTTCATCCTCTTATGCTTGGAAAAAATTTAGAAACGGTAATTTTTAACGAGTATAATAAAACTAAAGAACAGGGGTCGGGATATTCCGGCATCGACCCTTCTTATTACGGCAAAATGGTTTCGGCGGTAAAAGAAGGGATAAAAAAAGCTTTAGAAGCGGGACAATCCCCGGTTATTATGACTCAGCCGCGCATAAGGCTTTTTTTTAGAAATATTTTAAACGAAATAATACCCGGCATAACCGTAGTTTCTACAGGAGAGATTTCGCCCAGCATTAAAATTAAACCAGTCGGTACTGTTGAAATATCTTAAAACGTTATAATTAATTAAATTTTATGCAGATTAAAAGATACGAAGTTTTAGACATTAAAGATGCGATAGAACTTATAAAAAAAGATCTCGGAGAAGATGCGGTTATTATTTCTACAAGACAGGTTAACGGGGCCGCCGGAGAACTAGGTTTTTTCGGCAAGCCGTTTCTAGAAGTTATCGCGGCTATCGATTATAAAGAGGAAGATATAATACCTTCCAAAGACGAAACGCCGGTTTTTAATAAAGACATGCTTGCGCCTATTTACGACGACGTCAGATTTTTAAAGGAAAATTTTAACAGTATAGTCGAAGACAAAGTCGATTATGCGCTTAACGTTAAATTTGAAGAAATTAAGAATTTCATGGAGGAAATAAAATTCGATTTAAACTTGCTGAAAAATGAAAGGACGTCCGGCGGGGGACTTAAAGAAAACGATTTACTGCTTTATTTAGACGGCATCTCTTTTGACAGAAGCGTATCTTCTAAATTGATAGATATATTTTTTAAAGGGATAAAACTATCTAATTTTAAAAAAGAAGACAAAATAGAATATTTCAAGAAATTTTTCAAAAAAATAATAGAAAAAAAAACCGAAAGAAAAAAGTTCGTCCGTTCGTTAGACGGAAAAATAGTAATAGCGGTTGTCGGCAACAGCGGTTCCGGTAAAACGTCCGCAGCCGCAAAGTTATGTTCTAAGTTTATCTACGAGAAAAATCTTCACGTTTCTTTATGCTCTATAGATTCTTTAAAAATGGGAGGATATGAAACTTTAAAAAATTACGCGGGGAAGCTTAAAATAGACTTCACGGCGGCAAAAGATCCTTCGGGATTGAATGCTTTTATCTCTGGTTCGCGTTCGGACGTAGTAATAATCGATACATTTGCGGTTAATCATAATAACGTTTACCGTTTAAACGCTCTCGCGAAATTTTTTGAAGGGTTTAAGGGTTCCGTTAATATAGAGCTGATAACCCCTGCACATTTTAAACATATCGACGCTTTAAGGTCATACGAATCATTCAGGAATAAAATAGGAGTTAACGGAATTATTATAACTAAAACGGATGAATCGAAAGGCATCGGCAATCTTGCCGGTTTGTTTATGCTTGAAGATTCCGCCGTTGATTACGTGTCTTACGGCGAAAACGTTCCCGAAGATATCGAAGAAGCAAACGCAGGCAACATTTATCCCTTATTTTTCCTAAAACCTGCATCGTTCTAACTGCAGGGACAGAATTTAATTCTGTCCCTGCCACAAAACGGAAACCGGTGACAGAATTCAATTCTGTTACCGACACAAAATAGAACTGAGGAACATAAAAAATGAAAAGACAAGGAAACATAAACGGCGATTCAT
>JAKAQP010000033.1 GCA_021822485.1 bacterium | reverse complement strand
AAGTGGAAACCGTAAAAATCAGCGACGAAGTTAATATAGATTTGTCTCCTGACGGAAAAATTTACGGAATAGAACTTTTAAATGCAAACGAATTGCTTAAGCAAAACGGAGAGCTTGTTTTTCTAAATGAAGCTACAGGCGAAGAAACTAAAATTGCAATTTAGAAAAAGTTATCTAAAAAGGCGTCAGATTTATCCCCCCTGCCCCTAACAGTATTTGCTTAGCGTGATAAAGTAATCTAATATCCGCATTTCAACCCTCCAAATATTAGAATTTTGTAAAAAATTATTTTTTCTATTTTTTTATATGGTATAATATATAAAAAAGTTTATAAAATATAGGAAATAAAAACGAAGTAACTCTTAATCAAAAAAATTAGAACAATATGAAAATAACATTGGAACTTCCCGAAGACATAACGGCATTATTAAACGAAGATGCGCAAAACCTTGCCGACGATATAAAGCTTATGGCCATAATAAAAATGTATGAACTCGGCAAAATATCTCTCGGCAAAGCCGCCGAATTTCTAAAAATAAATGAAATGAATTTTATGGAATTATTAGGCGAATATCAAATACCCGCAATAAATTATTCTCCCCGCGAATTAGACGAAGAATTAAAAACATTAAACAAGTTTATAAATTAAATGATTGCCGTTGCCGATAGTTCATCGCTGATAGCATTGTCTATATGCAACCGCCTTGATTTATTAGATATGTTTTTTGATAAAATAATCGTTCCCGAAGCCGTTTATAATGAAATAACGTTAAATGACAAACCTAAATCCGAAAAATTAAGAAATTATTTATCGAATAAAGTATCAAAAGAAAACATAGGCGAATACTTATTAAACGATATTTGTTTGGGGTAGGGAGAATTAGAAGCCATAGCTCTTTGTAAAGCCATAAATGCCGATTTTCTAATAATAGACGATAGGCTTGCAAGAAAAGCCGCATCGGCAAATAATATAAAAATAACGGGAAGTTTGGGAATATTATTGTCCGCAAAAAAGAAAGGATATATAAATACTATAAAACCCTGCATAGAAAATTTAAAACAATCTAATATAAGAATATCGGACAGTTTAATTCAAAAAGTACTGCAAGAAGCAAACGAAAATTAAAAATACTCTATCTGCACTTTGTTTCGGCAGAAGAATATGCCGCTTATATGTCAAGAACGCTTGATTAACGCCTCTATAACCCCCTGCGGTCAAGCTGGCATCAGCTTGCGGGTTCGGGCAGAGCCCGATACAATGCTTTTAAATGTTTGTTTCGCCGTAGTGCACCGGAGCGAAGCGGAGCAAGCACGGAGCAAGAAACAAACCTCATCGTTGTTTTAACCGTTGCGGATTACAAAAATAATTAATTTCGTTATATATCCGCAAACCAGCTCTCTGTTTGTATTTTTGAGCTTTAGCGAAAAAATACAAACAGAGAGCGGAGATAACATAATTAAAGATTTTAAAAATTACGGTAATTTTTCCATAAAAAAGTGTTATAATATATATGATAAAATAAATAAAATTATTTAATATTATTATACGCATTAAATAAAATATAGGGGAGACGATATAATATGAAGTATTCTAATTTAACCGCAAGCATTCCTGAAGAATTAAAAGAAGAAGTTAAGGAACGCGCTAAATCCGAAGACTTAACGATATCCGATATCGTAATGGTAGCTCTTGCAAAGTTTTTGACAAATAGCGATGACGATAGAAATTCAAAGAAAAGTCATACCTATATAGTCGGCGGCTCCCAATCGCTTTCTAAATCTTTGAAAATAACAGCTAAGATTAATAAAAAAAGAGTTAAACATATTGCCTTGATTTCAAACCCTTCGCATTTTCCACAAAAGCCATACGATAAAGTCAAAGACCTAATAGGGCGGATTCCAATAGATATTCCGGATTTAGGAAGAAATCACAAACGCTATATTTCGGAATGCTTTGAGGAAAATGAATAAAATCATAATAGACACAGGTCATCTTCTCGCTCTTATGAATCCTCGCGATAAAGACCATCTTATTTGCCTTAATTTTTTTAAATCATTTGAGGGGAAAATATTTATACCGGAAGCGGTAATTACCGAAACGGCTTATTTTCTTGGCAAGCGTGTATCTGTGGAAGCTCAGATACAATTATTAGATTTTATTTTTAAAGGCGGTTTTAGCATTATATCTCAAACTGAAAATATGTTATTGAGAGAAACAGAACTTATAAAAAAATATAAAAACGTGCCTATGGATTTTGCCGATGCAACCATAGTCGCATTTGCCGAAGGATCCAAGATTTATGATATTTTCACTCTTGATAAAGATTTTAGCATATACCGCGCCGCTAAAAGAAAAAAATCTTTTATAGTCTGGCCGAAGCAGTAATAAAATAATATTCTTTTAAAAAATACAAAAAATACTTGATAAGATATTTTTATATGCTATAATAAAATTATTAATAGCGTGCGGTATATTTTTTAATTTGTCATTCAATGTGGGATTAAAAGTCTGACATTTTATATAAAATATATGACTTGCATATTTTGATCAATGTGAATTAAAGTCAACTATATTATTTAATCCCTGAACCACTTGTAAAATCTGCATTTCAGGACTTATTGGCATTTATGCAATAAGTCCTTTTTTTCCCTGACTTTGACACCCCACCCCATTTAAACAAATATCTTTCGTAAAAATATTCGGACAGACAGTACCGTTTCAGGCTTGAGGACTTGGATAAATTTATCGTTGACAACAGGACTCCAAGCTTGACCAAGCATAAATCAAAAATTGCCTTTCATCGCCGGGAGGCTTTAGGTTAGGCAAAAGGCTAAAATTATAGCCGGAATGTAACACAAAACTAAATCTCCTGCTTCTTTTTAGGTAGGGCGGGATACGGTTATATCTAAATATTAGCTTATCTATTGATTTTTGATTAAATAAGGGCATGGAGAAATTGACTTTACTTTAATTGTTATATGTAATAATATATTTAATATATAAATTAATAATTTTAGAGGCATTAATATGAAACTAAAAGACCAAACCATAAAGGAATTAGAATATCTGGAACCGTCCGAAATTATAAAAGTTTACGATATGGTAATTGCATTAAAATCGTCGCAGATAAAACCGGTTAAAAAGAGCGGCTTGTCTTATATGAAAACGCGAAAGGCTCTTGAAAACATAAAGGGCTCTCTCGGAAAGGATATCGTATTACTCAGAGAAGAAAGGATATGATTCTATTCTTTGACACATCCGCAGGAGAGATAAAAAAATGGTAGAGTATCCTCTTATTTTTACATTTAACGAAGCTGTAGTCGTAAGAAACATCAAGACAAACGC
This sequence comes from bacterium, assembly GCA_021822485.1. Lineage (GTDB taxonomy): Bacteria > SZUA-79 > SZUA-79 > Acidulodesulfobacterales > Acidulodesulfobacteraceae > Acidulodesulfobacterium_A. Next base: position 10,083 of record JAKAQP010000033.1, on the reverse strand, counting down.
TGGGTATTTTTTATTCGTTAACGGACGCGGCAATGCATTGATGACGACGGAAAAAACCGGCGGCTACTGGATAAACGGCGTGCAACCCGGCGGCATGTCCGAGGGCGGCAAGACTGTCAAAGAGGCGTTATACAATTTTAAAACGGCGTTTCGCAACGTACTATTGGATATAGCGGGCTATTCTGCCAACGACGATGATTTTATAAAAGAAGTGACCAGTTTTTTTGATGGTATAGATAAAAACGAACTAAAATCATGGAAAAATGCAAGAAAAATAATAAGGGATGGGAAAGTCAAGGTAAACAAAGATATATCTCTTTAAATTAAAGGTGTCAGATTTATTTATTCCTTAAATTAAAGGTGTCAGATTTATTTATTCCCTTACTCCCGACTGCGTTTGACGCGGTCGGGAGTTTTTGTTTAACAGGCAATGGGAGAGGGTTGCATATCTTGTGTGTAAGGCATCCGATTTATCGTCTATCGTCCTATAAAATGCAACGCTACTAAAACGCATAGTACTGCCGTTAAAACGCCGAGTACCGACAATAACACCGAAACCAAATTTTTCAATATTTATAAAATATATAATTATAATAACACGGCTGGGGTTGTCCTGGCGGTCCCTGAAATAACGGAGGTAAAACCTGTATCATAGTAGGAGGCGTCAGATTTTATTTTTGCGATATATTAGAACGAAAAGAATGCGCCGATAACAACCCGCGTCCGCTCAATAACGCAACTACTATACCTGCGGCGCCCATTATCGGCAATGTAGGATATCCGATCAGCTGTATTAGAGGTCCTGAAAGAAAAGTGCCTATTACTGTGGCTATCGCTCCCGCGGCGTTATACAATCCCATTGCCGCACCTTCGCTGAAAGGCGCTAAATCAGCCGTCAATATAGTGCTTGAAATGCTCAACAGAGGCCAAGCCGATATAATCATAACAAAGCCCATTAAACCTGGTATGATAGGCGGCACAGGCATAAACAATCCAAAAGCCAAAAGCGTAAATCCCAGCAGTCGGGTCAGCAAAGACCATCTATAAACACGTTCTGCGCCGACGCGTCTGGAGAGCTGCCCGCCAAAAGCGTATAGAGCAAGAGATGCGGCGGCTGTCAAACCGTAAACGCTGGAGGTTAAAACCGGAGCGACGTCATAAGCCTTCTGCATAGCTACCGGAAAATAGGCAAAAAAAGCGGCTACGGCAAACGCAGCAGCAAACCATGATAATATAAAACGGCCAAAAGCAGTTCTTAAAGACTTTTTCATCTGTCGGAATCCGCGTAACGAAAGGTGATGGGAAAAACGTATTAAATCACCTCCGAGAAGTTCCGCATGACTGAACTGCGCCATAAAATGCCAGTCTAATTCCCGCCGCATTTTTTGACCGATACCGTTTCGTAAATCATTAAGCCGAGTTTTTACAGGCAGCCCTTTAGCGCCAATCCATAATGCAGGAATTAAAATAAACGCTGCGCAGAGCATACCAAGCTTAATATTTATAACAAAAATACCGGCAAGAAGCAGACCTGCCACTTGACCTGCGCCGTTGAACGTTTGAAGCCAGCCAAGCCGCTCCTCCCATTCATTCTTAGGGGCAAATTCTACTACAAAGAGTGTTGCTACCGTTGCCACCGCAGAAGTACCAACGCCGGCAAGAAAAATCAGCAGACACCATATTATTAAACCGCGTAAAAAAGGCAGCGCTGCCAGAGCGCCTATAATAACGATAAATCCGCCGAAGAAAAGCATCCTATGTAAATGCTTTTTATCTGCCAAATCGCCCCAGAGCGGCGAAGTAAGGAGACCAAGATTAAAGGCGCCCATAACATAAGCTATCCAGCTTAGATGATGACTCAAGGCAACAATCATAAGGGGGGTCAGGATAGGAATAAAGCCGGAACTCACGGCTCCTTGCAGAGCATAGGCAAAAAACCAAATAGAAATCCAACGCCGTGGCGCACTTAAAATATTTATAAAACGCTTAAGAGATTGTTCTGTTAAGCTTGTTTTTAGATATGGCTTTGATTGCATGGTTGCTTGATTACATGATAGAATTATTGTATCACATAACTAAAATTTTTACAAAAAAAACAATCGTAAGTATCCATATCGATACGTTATCGTATCCAAAAGAGCTGTAGCCTGTTTTACCGAAGATATTTTTGCCATAAATTTATAAGTTACCGAATTTATAAGCGCAAGCAGACTATATATAAGGCAGGGAAGCATTTTAAAAAGGGATTTTTTTATATACCAGTTCCATTATATTTAATTTGCATTTATAATAATATGTGTATATACTAATAATGATATATGATTATTAAATTTACATAAAATTATTTAAATTATTCGGGGAATGATTATAAAAAAATACTCGTGATAGGAGGCGGTTTTGCGGGAGTAGAAGCCGCGATAAGGCTTAAAAAATATAATTTCGACGTTACTTTGATTTCCGAAAGGGATTTTATGTATATTTATCCGCTTTCGATATGGATTCCTATCGGCGCTCTGGATTTTAAGGTGCGGTACTGCCGTTAAATAAATTAAGCGCAGTCCATAAATTCAATTTGATAATAGACGCGGCGGTTAAAATTTCTGCGAAAGAAAAAAAGTCGTATGCAAAAACGGTTCTTACGATTTCGATTATCTCGTCGTCGCCGCCGGCGCAGGAAAAGCTAAACCGGAGGGAGTAGAAAATACCTATTCTATTTGCGGCGCGCCTGATGAATCGCTTAAAATAAAAGAAAAATTAGCGGAATTGGTTAAAGCAGGAAAAGGCGGAATAGCCGTAGGAATAGGCGGAAATCCAAAAGACCCTTCCGCTATGAGAGGCGGACCGGCTTTCGAAGAACTGTTTAATATAGACAATCTCCTCAGAGATAAAGGATTGCGTCATAATTTCGAATTGAGTATTTTTGCCCCTATGAAATACTGTAAAAGCTCTCTATCCGTCAATATTTATGAAACTGAAAACTTACGATTTATTTCCTGCATTTTTTTCTTTTATTATCGACAACAAACTTAGAAGTTTGATAGAAAACATGGAAAAAAACGTCGAGATTATGGGAGTCAAAAGCGGAATGAAAGTTCTTGAAGCGGGATGCGGAAGCGGCTTCGTTACTCCGGCATTATCGGAAGCCGTCGGAAAAGAAGGATTCGTAATCTCGGTAGATATTCAGAAAAAGATGATAGAAAAAGCTAAAAGAAAAAGAGGATATCTTCAAAACGTCGATTTCAGGGCGTCCAGCGTATCGGATTTAAATTCGGTAGAGGACGGCTCTATAGATTTAGCATTTTTATATTATTCGTTTCACGAGATTGGCAAAAAGGAAGAAGCCGTCGCCGAACTGCGCCGGGTATTGAAACCAGGCGGCTTATTATCCATTAAAGAGCCGAGATTTGAGGTCTTCGGCAAAGACAGGGAATCGTATAAAGAGTTTATAACCGCGCACGGTTTTAAGTATGCCGAAAGCTCCAGAAATTGCGATTTATTGGGATGCTATCTTAAATTCGTAAAGCGTTAAAATTTACCGAATACCCGCCTAATATCAGCCGCTGTCGGACGACTGATTTAAAACTAAAGGTGTCAGATTTATTTATTCCCTCACTCCCGCTTGTATCTACGGGATGAGGTAAGGGTTTTTATTTTTAGGGATATTTTTTATTATTCCTGATATTTTAAAACTATTATCAAAAATATGATAAAATAGATATAAACATGATTATAATTTTTAAAATTTTATATATTTTAAAGCTATATGAAAAAGGACGAAATAATACAATACTGGATTAAATCCTCCGATGAAGATTTTGAAGTTATGATTGATTTGTTTAATTTAAAAAAGTATTCATATGCGTTATTTTTCGGACATCTAGTAATTGAAAAATTATTAAAAGCCTATTATGTAAAAAACGTTGAAATAAATGTTCCTAAAATCCACGATCTGCTGAAACTTGCCGATAAATCCAACATAGAATTAACCGACGAACAAAAAGTAATGTTAAAAAATTTTAATACATTTAATATTAAAGCCCGATATGATGATTTTAAAAAAAAATTCTACGAAAAATGCGATAAAGAATTCACTAATGAAAATATTGAAAAAATTACGGAAATAAGAAAATGGTTAAGAGCAAACATAATATAAAAGTTTTAAAAAAAGAAAATAATGCGATTATTAATAACATAATAACGAAATATTTAAACGAACTAAAAAAACGAAATATAAATGTGATTTCTGCATATCTTTTCGGTTCATACGCCAAAGGCAATGCGACCGAATGGAGCGATATAGATTTGGCTATTATAGTAAATAAATTTATCGGAGATGAATTCGATTTTCAAGCTTTACTTAATAAAATAATAGTGGAAATTAAACTATATGACATAGAGGTGCATCCATTTTTAGAAGAAGAATTTGATAGAACTAATCCTTTTGTTTTGGAAATATTGAAAACAGGAAAGAAGATTTTATAAAATTATAGAAATTAATAGAAATTAAAGGTGTCGAATTTATTTCACTCCGGCGGACATAAAAGCTTCGTTTTCATAAGCGCCTCCGTATTTTACTCCCGACTGCGTTTGACGCGGCCGGGAGTTTTTGTTTTTACTTTTATTTTAGATTTTAATAAAGAAAATTAATTGATTATCTTTCCGTATAGTGATATATTTTAAATATATAATTAAGTTAATTTTATGGAGTTTAATAAGATGAACGCTAACATTTTTAAAGACGAATTAGATACGGATTTATCCGGCAAAATAATCAAAGCCGTTAAATCTCTTCCGAGGACACAAATGAAATTAAAAATTAATTTGTCATTTTTGCGGATGAGTTTCATGTTTGCGCTTTTGTTTGCGGTATTGGCGTTTATGATGCCGTCTAAGTCATTTGCTAATACTTATCCTGCAAATTGGACAATGTATGCTATGAATTCTGACCATAATCCCGTGTATGAAAATGGCAGCAATTTAGATGTATATTGGACTGTCGGAGTTCCGGGAGCTATTTCTGCCAAAATGTCCAAGAGGGCTTTTAAGGAACGGTATTTTAATCCGACGACGGTAAGGGATATTATGGGTATTCCTATAGGAGTATCCGTTGTTAGGGGAGTTGTTTATGTACCGAGCGACAATGATTATCTCTATGCATTAAATGCAAAGACCGGTAAACTTATCTGGAAATTTAATGCACTAAATCAGCTTATGGGTACGCCTGTTGTAGCTCACGGAATTGTTTATATCGGTGCAGGCAACTCGGTTTTCGCCTATTCGCATGCTATAAAATTTGCAGAACCGCATTCTCATGTCATTAGAGGCGTCGACGTAAGCGCGTATTACGCTTTAAATGCAAAAACAGGCAAACTTATATGGGAATATCATACAAAAGGTGAAGATATGCCTACGCCGGTATATTATCATAACAAACTTATTTTTGGAAACGGAGATGGGCATATTTATGGTTTAAATGCAAGGACAGGCAAATTATTATGGAAGATATATATAAGGTCATTTGTCAGCATGTCGTCTGCTACAAGATATAAAAATATTGTATTGACTAACGGTACGCATCCTAATTATTTTTATGCCGTCAATGCTAATACGGGAAAATTAATATGGAAAGTGAAACCTGCCCATTGTTTTTCATCAAGCAGCGGCGATGGTTCTCCAGCCGTATCAAAAAGCGGTATTGTAGTCAATCAGATTGAGATTCCTGGATTAACGGCAGGAACTTCAAGAAGCGAAGAAATTGCATTAAACGCAAGGAACGGACACATTATTTGGAAAAAAATATTAGGTTCGGGTACCGTGCCGCCAAGAAACAAAGATGCTGTTCCTATGATACATAAAGGAATAATTTACACTGGCAGTCCTGTTACGAAAAAGGGTTATGCTATTAATCTGAAAACCGGTAAAATATTATGGAGCAAGAAACTTATCAGAATGAAAGCTGCGCCTGTATTACTCGGATATAAAGTTTATTTTCCGACCGGTAATGGAACTATATTTGTATTAAATAAAAATAACGGGCATATAATAAGCAAATATAATGCGCATAACGGAGGATACGGACCTCAGGACGCCGTTATTATAGGTAAAACTATGATAATAGGAACTAATTTCGGCTGGGTTAATGCTATTCCGCTTTCTGCTTTATAAAATTTTATTGCTATCGCGGAAGGTTAGATTTAGTCGGATTAGTCGGACTGATTTGTCTGATAGAGAGGAATAAAAAATTGATTTAAAACTAAAGATGTCAGATTTATTTCACTCCGGCGGGCATAAAAGCTTCGCTTTCATAAGCGCCCGCCTACGTATCTTACTCCCGACCGCGTTAAACGCGGCCGGGAGTTTTTGTTTTTAATAGTGGCATACTTTATATCTCCTTGCTTTACTTTTTGACATATATATTATTAAATAATATAATAAAAATATATATATTAAAATCAAATTATAAAAATGCCTGAGATTAGTAGATTTTTTGGAATTATTATATCTACTATATTCTACGACGACCATAATCCGCCGCATTCTCATGCAAGATACGGCGATTATGACGCTCTTATAAAAATAGAAGATTTTGCGGTTATAAAAAGGACATTTGCCTCCAGGGGCGTTAGGGCTTGTTGTTGAATGGGCGAATATTCATAAAAATGAACTTATGGAAAATTGGAAAATGGCAGTAGAAAATAAAAGTCTTTTTCAGATAGAACCCTTAAAATAACTAAAACGAGGGATTAATTATGTATTACGATATTAAGGAAGCTAAACATATCGATAGATATAAATTGGAAATAACATTCGCAGACGGAAAACGAGGCATTGTGGATCTGGAAGATTATATAAAAAAAGGCGGAGTATTTAAGAGGTTTTCCGATTTTAATTATTTTTTAAAATTTTATATAGATAAAGAACTTTTTGTTTTATCATGGCCTGACGGATTGGACATTGCACCAGAATCAGTTTATGATAAGATATCGGAGCATGTCGGGTCTTCCGTATAAACGAAAAATAAATAAAAAATAAAAGGGAAATAAAAGGCAATAATAGAATTAAAGGCGTCGGATTTAAGCTTATTTTAAACTAAGCCGGATTTTTTTACTTCTTCGAGATACACCAAGGCGCCGGTATTCATTTCGAGGATGTCGGAAAACAAAGCGGAAGGATTTATTTTTTTAAGCAGAGCTTCCGCGGAATTATAATCGGCAGTGTTATACGCTTCCATAAATTCCGCCAGTTCGCCAATCTTTCCCTTATGTTCTACCAACGCTTCATAAATAATCGGATCGATAGTAATTTTATCGAACAGTTCTTCAGTTGAAATCCCAAGAGCGACGTTTACCAAAGAAAGCATTCCCGCCAAAAACGCTTTATCGGCAAGCGCTTTGTTTATATATTTTTTGCATATGTCTTCCATCATCCTGCCTTTTATCACGGCGCTTTCCAATAAAGGGTCAGACCTAAAATCGCTTTTTTTGGAAGCAAGAACAATCGTAAGTATCCATCTCGATACGTTATCGTATCCCAAAAGAGCTATAGCCTGTTTTACCGAAGATATTTTTGCCATAAATTCATAAGCTACCGAATTTATAAGCGCAAGCAGGCGGTATATAAGGTCGGGAGACATTTTAAAAAGGGATTCTATTTCTTCTATATCGGCATTAGCCTGAAAAGAATTAAATATATTAAGAAGTATTACATAATCCGGGTCTAAAGTTACCGAAGAAACTATGGACGGTTTTTGAAAAAAATAGCCCTGAAAAAGGTCAAAGCCGAGACCTTTGTAAAAATGAAAATCTTCGTCTGTTTCTACCTTTTCAGCAAGGAATTTCATTCCGTAGCCTTTAAGAAGCAAGAGCATCTCTTTTATTTCCGTTCTGGAATATTGTTTAACGTCGAGCTTTACGTAATCGGAGATAGGAATAAGCGGTTCCCATTCGTCGGTGTAAACGAAATCGTCTAAGGCTATTTTAAACCCTTTGCTCTTAAATTCTTTAACGATAGATACGGCATTGTCGTCTATAGTGCTTGTTTCAAGAATTTCAAGCACTATTTTGTCTTTGGGCAGAAGACCCATCATGCCCTTTTTTAAAATATCAGGAGTTACGTTTATGAATGCAGGTTTATCGCCCATAAGCGTTTTTAATCCTATATCGTAAATATTTTCAAGGACGTTAGCGGTAGCGCTTAAATTATCCGATACCGATACGCCGGAAGAGTTTTCACCTGCGGTGCTTCTAAACAGTATTTCGTAACCGAATATGCTTTTGTCGGCGGTTATGATAGGCTGTCTGCCTATAAAAATAGCTTTATCCACTTTTTCTCGACCACGGATTTATATATTATGATTTAATTTAAGTTAATCTATTGTAATTTATACATTTATATAATACTGTTAAGTATAAGTCAATAAAAATATCTATAAATTTATAAAGAATTTTATAAAAACCTTATATCCGCGTTAATCTATTTCTAAAATTAAACATATTAAAACATACTTAAATCGAGAGATTTATGTTTTGGATATTTTGCGGTAAATGCGGTAAAGCGGTAAAATAAACTTGATTTTTTTTGTTTAATTTATAATAATTATAAAATGGATTAGGCGGCCGCCGGATAAAAATCCGGATAAAAAAGCAAGATAAATTTAGAGGTGCAATAATTATAATTATGAATAATTCAGAAATCAAGAAGACGCCGTTATACGGCGAACATGCTAAAATGGGAGCAAAAATAGTCGAATTTGCGGGCTTTTACATGCCTCTTTATTATAAAAGCATAATCGAAGAGCATTTAAACGTCCGAAAAAATTCCGGCATTTTCGATATAAGCCATATGGGAGAAATAACTATAAAAGGCAAAGACGCTTCGTCTTTCGTGGATTACGTCTTCACGGCAGACGTTTCAAAAATAGGACGGGGAGAGATAATATATTCGTTAATTCTTAACGAAAAAGGCGGAATTATCGACGACGTTACCGTTTTTAAGTTTTCCGACGACGAATATATGGCAGTCGTGAATGCGTCAAATACGCAGAAGGATTTTGCATGGATTCGTCACGTACAGAACGATTTTCAAAAAAAAGGCAAGGACGTCGCGGCGCAAAATATCAGCGACGATATAGGACTTCTTTCCGTTCAGGGACCGAAATCGAGGGATTTGATATATCCCCTTATAAGCGACATCGTTAAAATTGGAAAATGCGGATTATTCGATTTTAAGTTCCGGCCTAAGAATATCAAAGATTTAAAACATTTTGAATTCGGCTGTGCGATATTTAAAGACGTAAACGTTGAAGCGATGATATCCAGAAGCGGTTATACCGGCGAGTTCGGGTTTGAAATATTCATACCTGCCGAAAAAACGATTGTTTTATGGAATTATCTTCTGCAAAATTCCAATCAATCCAATCTTCTTCCCATAGGTCTCGGAGCAAGAGACACTTTGAGGTTTGAAGCGGCGCTTCCCCTTTACGGACACGAACTCGACGAAACTATAAATCCTTATGACGCCGGTCTTGAAAAGTATCTTTCGGATACAAAAGATTTTATAGGAAAAGATGCCCTAAAAAATATTAAAAACAAAGAAAAAAGATTGATTTTCTTTAAACTTTCCGGCAAACAGATTCCAAGACATTCTCAGAGAATATTAGACGAAAATCTTAAGCCTATCGGTTGTATCGCAAGCGGAACATACAGTCCTTCAAACAAATTTCCTATAGGAAGCGCTTATATTTCCGATGCCGGAGTAAATCTTTCATACTTGAAAAATTTTTTTATAGATATCAGGGGAAATTTTGAAAAAGCCGAAGTCGTGTCTCCGCCTTTCCATAAAAATCTTAAAACGGGTAATTAAAACTAAAAGCAATTAAAAATAAAAAAAAGCAAGAGCAAAATTATAAAAATAATAATATAATTTTATATAATTTTGCTATAAAATATCATATAAATTAAGGGGTTAAAAATGATTAAAAGCGGGTCGTTTTATTTCTCTAAATCGCACGAATGGGTAAGCAAAGGTTCCAATAATAAATATCGCATAGGTATTTCCGATTTTGCGCAGTCGGAACTCGGCGAC
>JAKAQP010000091.1 GCA_021822485.1 bacterium | reverse complement strand
ATCGAGCTTTTAATCGTCATCGCCATTATCGGTATCTTGGCGGCGATAGCGATTCCGACGTATTTGTCATACGTCAACCGCGCAAAGGATTCGGAAGCGTCCACGAACCTTGGCGCAATCTTCACGGACGAAACAGCGTTCAGTGCGACGAATTCGACGTATATTGGCGCAGGTGACGCGTCAAACGGGGTTGGAGGCACTGCTAACGGAACTCTTCCTGGTATTGGTGCTGTTTCAGCTGCTCACCCATTTTATGCTACACCACCGACTTATGGTATTGATACGGGACCATTTACTTGTGCAACCACACCAGGTAAAGTAATAACGACATTTGCCGCGCCAACCGCAGGTGGAGCTCTCACGGCAGAAGGCGGAACAAATACCGTAACAAGCGGTGTTGCCGGAGCAGCCACAGCTGGTCCCGTAACAGCTACAGGTGGTTTTGCTGATATCGGGTTTCTTCCTAAAGGCACCTTGGAATTTTATTATCAAGTGGAGTCAAGCGTTTCCTCTTATGAAGTAGGTCCGACTGTCGGAGTTATTACGAGCTATCCAACCCCCTCAACAACTGACAACAACGGAACATGCGGACCTGGATATGTCGCCTTGGCAGGAACAAACTTTACTGGCACAAATTTACAAATTTATGCAATAGATAATTATACTTCATCGGAAGTTCTTGTTTTAGGAACATCTTACTAATAATTAAAAAATTAAAGGTGTCAGATTTATTAGAAAAAAAGGTGTCAGATTTATTTATTCTCTTACTCCCGACTGCGTTTGACACGGTTGGGAGTTTTTGTTTATGGATATTTAAAGTAAGGGGCAACCGTTATGCACAAATCCGAAGTTAAATTTAAGGAAACAAGTCTTGGGAAAATTCCTGATGACTTCGAGCGCGGAGATGATTTAGTCAAAGCAATAAACGAGTTTTTATTAAAAGAATGTTTTTTGTTAAAGCATGATATTAATGAACGAAGTATTACCCATAAGCTTGCCGAATATGTGCAGAAATATTTTTCCGATTATAATGTGGATTGCGAGTATAACAGGATGCCAAACGAAAGAGACGAAAGAAATAATAATGGTGAAGCAAGAAAAGAGTTTATCTCTAAAGCCCTGAAATTATACCCATCCCAAACATCTTCAGATGACGATAAAGGAACGACGGTTTATCCTGATATTATCATTCATAAAAGAGGCAGTAATAAATCTAATCTCATAGTTATCGAGGCAAAGAAAGAAACCAATGTCACCGAAAAATCGAAAGAATTTGATTTTAGAAAATTGAAAGCCTTTACCAAAAGTGACGGATTAGGATATAAATACGGAATATATTTGGAATTAAACGAAAATAGCAACGATGGATTAAAAGAATTAAAGTTCTTTCGGGACGGCGCCGAGTATAACGGAGTATAACGAGCCGTTATAAGTCTTTTTAAGCGTTTTTTCCGCATTGTAAACGGGCATAACGACGATTATTTTATTACCGTTCAGCATAAGGGTTATTTTAATATAAAATATGCGGATTTGAAAGGTGAAAAAGAACCAGCCTATATTATAATTATATATATGCCTATTTATAGGAAATTAAAGGTGTCAGATTTATTTATTTCCTTACTCCCGACTGCGTTTGACACGGTCGGGAGTTTTTGTTTTAAAGTATATTATAAATAAGAGGGCGGCAATTATGAATAATGTAAAATTAAAGTGGGTAAAAGTCAAGGATATTAAGAAAATCAGGAAATATGGCGACACAGAATTTTATGCTTTTACGCAAAATAATACTTTATTGTATATCGGAATAGCTTATTTTCAAGATGTGGCTGATGAGATATGGAAAACAATTAGAGCTTTTAATTATGATGAAAATGAAATTAAAATTTGGCTGGGTTATATTTATGAATCGGATTATGGAAGAAAAACGGAACAAATTGTTAAAGATGTCGAATGTTTATTGATATGTGGCAATAAGCCAAGAGATAATACACAGTGTAAAGATAATTATACAGGAAGAGATAACTTAATAATAAAAAATATTGGATGTGGTAAAATAAAAGATGTTGAATGCAAAATTTAAATTAAAGGTGTCAGATTTATTTATTCCCTTACTCCCGACTGCGTTTGACGCGATCGGGAGTGCTTATTTTTACTGTTATTTTAAATTTTTAAATAAAGCAGGATAAATGCTATGGATAAAATTAAAGGTGTCAGATTTATTTATTCTCCTACTCCCGACTGCGTTTGACGCGATCGGGAGTTTTTGTTTTAACTATTATTTTAAATTTTTCAATAAAGAAGCCGCTAATTGATGAATTAAAGGATTTTATAAAAAAGGAAGCTATAATATCCGACAGTAGAGAGGTTAAATACCTTGAACCGTTTTAAATTTTATCAGAAGGAATAAATAAATCTTATACCTTTTTTATTTTTTATTTTTTGTTTTTGCCTTTTTTGAAATTTGATTATTTCGTTGAACAGTGATATAAATGTAATATTAAAAGTTTAATAATGTATTAAGTAAAAGAGGTATTCAATGCTTACTATAACTAAAGAAGATATAAAAAATATATTTTATGCCAATTTATTTTACGAGATTCATAAAACAGAAGAAATCATTTCTCTTTTCAAAAAAAAATACGGGAAAAATTTTGAAGAATTTGAGAAGGACGCAAAAAACGGCAAAGAAAATTTTGAGATATGGGATGACTATATAGAATGGAAGGCATATAAAAAAACATTGGAAAAACTTAAAAAAGATGAAAAGGATTTA
>JAKAQP010000090.1 GCA_021822485.1 bacterium | reverse complement strand
AAAGACAAACTGTTCGGTTTTTTCGTGGGCGAAATTATGAAAAAAACTAAAGGTAAAGCAAATCCTAAAAAAGCTAACGAGATATTGCGAAAATATATAGACGAAAATAAATAGGACATTTAAGTTTTATTCGGAGGCTAAAAAATGGCTTTTTATACGCTAAAATTAAGAGACGACGACATAGTCGAAATGATAGACCAAAGAAAACTACCTCTCGAAGTAATTTACGTTGAATTAAAAACTTATAAAGAGGTTTACGATGCAATAAAAGATATGATAGTCAGAGGCGCTCCGGCAATAGGAGTTTCCGCCGCTTTCGGTGTATATCTAGGAGCTAAATCTTTGCTTGAATCGCCGGAAGTAAAAGACTACGAATCTTTCAATAAAAGATTTTTCGATATAACCGATTTTATGTTCTCTGCAAGACCCACTGCCGTAAATCTCGGATGGGCGATAGATAGGATTAAAAAGCTTGTTTTAGACGAAGAAAATAATAATTCGGATTTAAATACATTAGTTGACCGCATAAGAAATGAATCCGTCAAAATTTACGACGAAGATATAGAAATTAACAAAAATATGGGAAAGCATGGAGCCGCTCTTTTAAAAGACGGATACAACGTTCTTACCCACTGTAACGCAGGAGCGTTGGCTACCGCCGGTTATGGAACTGCCCTCGGCGTTATCAGGGCGGCCGTTTCGGAAAACAAAAAAATATCGGTAATTTCCGACGAAACGAGGCCTTTCCTTCAAGGCGCAAGACTTACGACTTGGGAGTTAATGGAAGACGGAATACCAGTCACTCTTATAGCGGATAATTCCGCAGGTCTTTTAATGAGGAAAGGCGGGATAAATGCAGTCATAGTCGGTGCGGACAGGATAGCTTCCAACGGCGACGTTGCCAATAAAATAGGCACTTATCAGGTTGCTGTCCTTGCTAAAGAGAATCATATTCCGTTCTATGTTGCGGCGCCGCTTTCCACTATCGATATTAATATTAAATCGGGCGACGAAATTCCGATAGAAGAGCGCAACGTTAACGAAGTCGTTTCTATATTCGGCAAAAGAATAGCGCCGGAAAACGTAAAAGCGGCTAACTATGCTTTTGACGTTACGCCTAATAAATACGTTTCCGCCATAATAACCGAAAAAGGCGTATTATATCCGGATTATAAAAAATCTATTGCGGACGTTTTCCGTAAATGATAATATAATAAAGCACTTATAATTCCAACAGCCGTTATTTATATACTATTAACGATAACGATAATATATATTAAGTAATAAAAATAAAAAAAATAAATTGAATTAGTTTTATTAACTAACCGCAATAAAATATAAATAAAAATAAAAATTAAAAGAGCGAAAAATCATGAAAGACAAAAAAACGGCAGGTAAAAAAAATGGCAGTCCATTTGAAGGTTCAAAAGTATGGATGGACGGAAAATTCTTAGATTATGAAGATGCAAAAGTTTCCGTAAACAGTCATTCCCTTCATTATGGCTTGGGTGCCTTTGAAGGCATAAGATGCTATGAAACAAAAAAGAAAGGTTCCGCAATATTCAGGTTGGACGAACATATAGACAGACTTTACGACTCCTGCCATATTCTTCAACTGCCTATTCCATATGAAAAGAAGGAAATTAAAAAGGCTGTTATAGAAATCGTAAAGGTAAATAAGTTCAAAGAATGTTATATCAGGCCGATAGCGTTCATCGGTGACGGCGGAGGATTAGGCATATTCCTGAAAAATTACGATACCAGGGTGGCGGTTTCGGCATGGTACTGGGGGGCATATCTCGGTGAAGAATCGTTAAAAAACGGCATTAAAGCTAAGGTTTCTTCATATGCAAGATTTCACGTCAATACTTTTATGGGTATGTCTAAATCGACCGGTCAGTATATAAATTCAATTCTTGCCAAAAAAGAAGCCGTAAGCGCGGGATGCGACGAAGCTATAATGCTTGATACTTCAGGATTTGTCTGCGAAGCAAGCGGAGAAAATATCTTTATTTATTCCGGCGGTTATATTAAAACTCCTCCGCTGTCTTCAGTTTTGCCCGGTATTACTCGAAACAGCGTTATAGAGGTTATGAGCAAAGAAATGGGTTTGACTATTAAGGAAGAAAGAGTGACGAGGGACGAACTTTATATCGCCGACGAGGTATTTTTAACTGGAACCGCCGCCGAAGTTACTCCGGTAAGAGAGATAGACGACAGGAGTATAGGAATAGGAAAAGCCGGTAAAATTGCATTAGAGCTCCAAAAAATATTTTTCGATATAGTCAAGGGAGGCAACAAAAAATATGAAAAATGGCTGACTTACGTTTAATTAAAGTCCCCTATCTGCTTGCCCATTTATTATCTTTTATTTTAAATCTGTAAGGCAATTTTGCATGTTCGGCGGCGTAATCCACCCCTATTCTTGGCGTCGAAATTATTAAGCCTTCGCCGATATTTATATTTCTGTCTTCAAGCCATATTTCTAAACCGCCGTCCTTTATGTCTTTATTATTTTTTAAAATATTCTGCTCGCAAATCGGGATTCCGTTATGTTTTAAATTTATTCCAAGCGCGATGGTCAAAAGACCAGGACCCGAAGTAATTCTTTTTGCGTTTTTTTTATTTCTTCGCTCCAACATAATATCTGTGCCTATTTCAGGTTCTATCGCTCTTATAAGAACCGCATCGGCAAAATTTTCTTTTCCGGTTACTACGTTAAAAAGGTAATACATTCCGTATATAAAATAAACGTATGAGTAGCCGCCTTCTTTATATAAATTTTTATTTCTTTC
>JAKAQP010000032.1 GCA_021822485.1 bacterium | reverse complement strand
ATCCGCATATTTTTTATTAAGCCTGTCGATATATTCGATTTGAGATTCAAGTTCGTCTGCGGAAAGCCCGTTGGCATAATGGGCGGATACCGAATGATCGGAGATGCCGGCGTATTCGTATCCGAGTTTTATACATTCTTCTACCATAGCTTCCATGCTTTCTTTTCCGTCGGTATAAGTAGTATGAATATGAAAAACTCCGCGCAGGTCTTTTTCTTCTATAAGAACGGGTATTCCGCCGTTTAACGCCGCATCGAGTTCCCCTGCTCCTTCCCTTAATTCCGGCGGAATATACTGCATCCCGAAAACTCCGTAAAATTCCCTTTCATCGTTTACTTCTATTTTATTTGTTTTGCTTTCGGAAATATCCATGCCGGAGTCTTCGTTTTTATTCCTTTTAAATATGCCGTATTCGTTTATCTTGTAGCCGTTAGCTTTTTCCAGAGACCTCAGCTCTTCGTTATGCATTTTAGAACCTGTAAAATGATGAAGGGCATAAATGAAATCTTCGTGAGGCACTAACCTAAAGTCGACGCGTATGCCGCTCCTTAAAATTATGCTTGTTTTAGTTTCTCCGGAAGATTCCGTTCTTAAAATTTCCGGATATTTGAACAGCCGGTCGAAAAACTGCGATTCTTTCCCTGCGGCGACGGAAAGCACTATGTCTATATCTCCGACGGTTTCCATTTTTCTTCTTAGGGAACCAGCCGTCTGAATATCCAATATAATTTTCTGCGGCGTATTTTTAAGATAATATTCAAGCATTAGCGCTTGATTTAAAGCGTCGGGATATAAAAATCTGGTTTTAAAAATATTAAATTCATCCACCGATCTTTTTAAATTTTCTATAGATTTTTCTCCGAAACCATGAATATCTTTTAATTTGCCTAATTTTAAAGCATTTTCCAAATCGGCCGCGCTTTTAATATTGAAATTTTCATATAAAAGCATTGCCTTTTTAGGCCCCAATCCCCTTATTTTTAAAAGCTCGAATAAGCCGTCCGGCACCGATTTTAGAAGTTCGTCGTAATAAGCGAGGTTTCCCGTTTCTACAAGCTCTTTTATTTTAAGATGCAGGTCTTTCCCGATACCCGGGATATTTAAATTTTTTCCCTCTATAATAATATCGGATAAATTTTCTCCCAGTCTGCTTATTGCTGCCGAAGCATTTAAATATGCCCTTATTTTGAAAGGATTTTCGCCTTTAATTTCCAGTATTTCGGCTATATGTTCGAAAATTTCGGCAATTTCCGCATTAGTCATAGCTATTTATTTATATATAATTTGTATATGCTCATTCAATTATGTTATATTATATATTAAATTTAATTAAACTAAAACTAAAACTATGGATATATTATTGCTTAAATTTTTAATAGATGTTATAGATATCGTGAAAGATATTCTTTATATATATATGTGGGTAATCATTATTAAAGCCCTGCTTTCATGGGTAAATCCCGACCCTTATAATCCCATAGTGCGTTTCATTAACGATATTACCGAGCCGGTACTTAATAAAGTAAGGCTCATACTTCCCGTAGGTTCTTCGTTTGCTTTCGATTTATCTCCGATAATAGTCATACTAATAATAATAGCCTTAACGCAGCTGCTAAATTTTATAGAATATAGATATATTATGCAAAATATACCGTTTATAATTTTGAGACACTGACTTTTACTCTGCTTACATTTAATTTATATAAATAATTTATAGATTCTAACGCAGGAGTTAAAATTATGGAACTTTCCCCCATAGAAATAAGATCGCAAAAGTTTTCAAAAAAAATTAAAGGGTACGACGTAGCCGAAGTTGAAAATTTTCTCGAAATAGTGGCTAAGGATTTAGAAAAACTTTACGGAGAATACTACGGACTCAAAGAAGAACTCGTCAAAAAAAACAAGGAGATTGCGGATTATAAAGAAAAAGACAAGTCTATAAGCGAAGCAATCCTTATGGTGCAGTCGGTTTCCAACGACATCAAAAAAGCGGCTATTATGGAAGCGGAATCTATAAAAAACAGGGCGATTTCCGAATCGGGAAACATAATAAAAGATGCAAACAAAAAATATGCCGAAATTGCAAAAAATATCGAGGAACTGTTAAATAAGCGGATCATTGTAGTAAATTCTTTAAAAAATTTACTACAGACCAATATTGATGTAGTAAACAGGGAATCGGAAAAAAAATTTGAGATTTCTTTGCCTGAAGAACCGATAAAAATAGACGCTTCTTCCTATATCAATGGCAGAGCGGAGCTTAAAGAGGATTCTTCGGTTAATACCGCTGAAACAAAGAAAATCGACGAAAATTACGACCTTGCAGATTTTTTAAAAAATAGCGGAATAGAAAAAAAAGACGGTGAAGAAAAAAAAGAGGAAAGCCCGAAAACGGAAACCGGTGAAAAAAGTATGGAAGAAATGCTGGGCGATATTAATAAATTTTCTTTCTAAGACTTTATTTATTTATATTATGTGATATACTTATACTATATAATGTATGCCGATGTATATTAATTGCACGAATATGCGCCGCATTAAATTATTTATCGTTAATTTTAATTAACATTAATCATCTAGATGTAGAGGTAAAAAGTATGAAAATATTGCTTATTCAGCCGAATAATACAAGCACTATAGGATTAAATAACGTATCTATAATAGAACCTACCGGATTAGAAGCCATAGGAGGAAGCCTTCTCAGAGACGAGCACACAGTTAAAATAGCAGACTTAAGAGCCGTAGATTACAATCCTGACAAATACTTAGAAGATAAAATAAAAAGTTTTAAACCGGATGCCGTCGGTTTTTCCTGTTCGTTTACTCCGGACGTGTATAGGACTATCGAACTTGCAAAACGAGTGAAAAACGAATTTGGGATACGTTACGTTTTTGTAGGCGGACATCATGTTTCGGTCTATCCTTACGATTTTAACGTTAAAGAAATAGACGCTATAGTAATAGGGGAAGGTGAATATACCGTTAGGGATCTCGTCGGAGCATTTTCTTCGAATACGCCTCTTTCAAACGTTAAAGGCATAATATATAACGAAAACGGCAGCCAGATAAAAACGCAGGAAAGGCCGCTTCTTAAAAACATAGACGACCTTCCTTTCTTTGCAAGGCATCTCACCGAGGAATTCAGAAGAAAATATTATCTTGGCATCAGGACTTCGCTGGCATGCTTAGAAACTGCAAGAGGATGCCCCTTCAAATGCGATTTTTGCAGCGTTTGGAATTTTTACGGCGGTTCTTACAGATCTAAATCGCCTGAGCGGGTAGTAGCCGAATTAAAAGAAATTAAGGAAGATTACATACTTGTCACCGACGATAACTTCTTCAGTGACGTTAAAAGGGCAAAAAAAATAGCCGAACTTTTAAAAAAAGAAAAAATATATAAACTATATACTATACAGGCAAGGAGCGATACGATAGTTAAGCATCCCGAACTTATATCTCAATGGAAAGAAATGGGGCTGTCAAATATTTTTATCGGGTTCGAGAGCATAGACGACGATAAACTTAGCAGTATAAATAAAAGCAACTCTTCTTTAAACAACGAAAAGGCATACTATATAGCAAAAAAACAGAATGTCGCCGTAACCGCTTCTTTCATAGTTTCTCCTGATTTCACTAAAATGGATTTCAATAAATTAATTAGCTTCGTTAAAAGGCTCAAGATAAGCGTGCCTGTATTTTCCGTACTTACGCCTCTCCCGGGAACAAAACTTTATAACGAATTAAAAGATAAATTAACCGTTAAAAACTATTCTTATTACGATCTGTTCCACCCTGTTTTAGAAACCGTCTTATCAAGGAACGATTTTTTTAAAGAGTTTTCCAATCTTTATAAAACTTCATATAAAAGTTTAAATTTAAGGGCAAACGATATTTTTTTCATTGTAAAATATATACTTTCCGGAAAAATGCCGCTCACGCATATGTTTAAACTTAAAAAATCTATGAAAACTATTTCGACCCCTATAACGTATATAAATTCTTTGCTTCTGGAAAATAAAAATTAATTATTGCAATTTTTATTTTAAAATATTATAATTTTTATTTTAAATAACAAAAGTACTTTTAAGGAGGGTTTTATAATTGGCTAAGAAAAATTTTTTACAAGGGATCGTTCACGAATTTCCAAAAAAATACGAAACCTTAATTATTTTAAATCCGGATACGGACGAATCAGGATTAAATAAATTTATAGATAAAATAAAAGACATTATTACTAAAAACGGTGCAGAATTTATAAATTTTGAAGATTGGGGCGCCAGAAAACTTTCGTACGACATTAAAAAATTAAATAGAGGCAAGTTCGTACTTATTCACTTTTTCGCAAAAGGTTCGTTTATAAAAGAACTCGAAAGAAACCTGAGGATTTGGGACGAATGCATAAGATTCCAAACGGTGGTATTTACTAAAGATATAGAATCAAAAAAAGAAAAAACGGAAATAATGGAGGAAGCCGTTAATGAATAATTTTCAAAATAAAAAAAGCTCTAAACCGGCAGGAACAGGTTTTGCCCGCAGAACATATACCAGAAAGAAAATATGCAGATTCTGCGCCGACGAAAGTTTAAAAATAGATTATAAAGATTCAAGACTTATGAGAAATTTCGTATCGGAAAGAGGGAAAATTATGCCCAGGAGAATTACGGGGAATTGCGCGTATCACCAGAGAAGAGTTTCCAAGGCTATAAAAATGTCCAGAACCGTTTCGATAATGCCATACACTTCCGTTAATATTTAATGTTAACGTCAAAAAAAATTATTTTAACCATACTCCTTTCGATTTTATTGTTTTTATTTGCATTAAATTCGATAAACGAAGGAGTATACTCTTTTATAAATCCTTTTTTTTACTTGTATTATGGAATTACCGTAATACTTTTATTTTCGACGGCAGGTCCGCTTTCCGCCGCCGCAGTTTTTTTATCGTTCGCGGCGGGAACGATTTTTTTAATATACTCGGGAGCTGATGCTTTTAACGGCTATTTGCATCACGCCTTATTCGGAAATTTTTTTATATTTACCGTACTGATTCAGTTTTTAGTATTTTTAGCAATTCCGTTTTTCTTTTCTCTTTTGATTTCAAAAGGCTATAAAATTGCAAAATCTATATATATCCCCGTCTTAACTATATTCATTGTTTTTTATTTGATAGCGGCGATTTATATTCATAATCACGGTATAAACTTAATTGCATCGGTTAATTTTTTTTCCGTCCTGCTGACAAAAAAACTTTTGCATACGTATGCCAGAATGGGCATGAAATACTTTACGACGGCAAAAATGCAGGCATTAATTTCAAAAACGCTAAAAATTATACTGCTCCTTTTACCGTCGATATTAATTATTTTTTCATGGATGAGCATATGGATTTGTTTTGTTTTTTTAAAAAAAATATCAAAAAAAACAAATTTATTTTTTTACGGTTTAAAAGAAAAATTACTGCTTTGGAAGTCATCTGACTATTTCTTACTGTTTCCTATAGCCGGAATAATAATTTCTATTTTTTCTGTTGGAATATTTAAATATATAGGATATAATATAATTTTATTAGCTTCTTCGGTTTATTTAATTCAGGGATTAACTATTATTTCTTACTTTTTCGGAAAATTTAATATTAATGTTTTTTTAAGAATATTAGGATATATAGTAATTTTTATCTTCAGCAATCCGCTTATTATATTTATTATACTAACGGGAATTTTCGATATGTGGTTTAACTTTAGAAAAATAGACACTAACAAGAAGGAGGTTTAGCGTTTAACATGAAAGTAATACTTAAAGAAGATGTTCATAATTTAGGATTTATGGGAGAAACCGTTAATGTTGCGGACGGTTATGCAAGAAATTATTTAATGCCTAAAAATCTCGCAATACCTGCAACAAACGCAAATATTAAAACGGTGGAACACGAAAAAAAAATAATAGAAAAAAAGAAAATTAAAATAGCCGCCGAACTTACAGAAATTAAAAATAATTTAGAAAAAACGGATATTACCATTCCCGTTAAAGTAGGAGAAAACGAAAAAATTTTCGGCAGTATTACTTCTATGGACATTGAAAATAAACTGAAAGAAGCCGGTTTTAATATAGACAGAAAAATAATCGCCCTCGAAAACCCCATTAAAGAGCTTGGCGTTCAAACGGTTAAAATAAAATTATCTAAAGATATTTCGGCAGACGTAAAAGTTAACGTCGTTCCCGAAGTTTAAAACTATCGATACTATAATGTTCATTTAGTTTTCGCCGATTTTATTATATTATGCAGAACAATGAAAGAAAAAAAAGGTTAAAACAAAGTGAACAAATAGCTTCTATGAGTAGCGGCATTTCTAAAGACGGTATTTTAAACATAGTGCCGCCTAATTCCATAGATGCCGAAAAAGCTTTGCTTTCTGCAATACTTATCGACAATTCTCAGGCAAATTCAGTTTTAGGAATTATAAATCCGGAAGATTTTTACGACAGCGTTAATGCAAAAATATTCCGGATTATATCTAAATTAAGCGAAAAAAACGAGCCTATCGATATTATCACTATTCTTCACAGTTTAGAGAAAGAACAAGACTCGTTAGATAACTCTTCGGATTTTAATTACGGAAATTACCTGACGTCTCTTTTTGAATTGCCCGCCGGACTTTTTAATATCGAGCAGTATTCAAAAATAGTAAAAGAAAAATCTACGTTAAGAAATCTTATCAACGCTTCTAATAAAATCAGGCAGAAATGCTACGAGCAGAACGAAGATATCGAAAATATTATAGATTTTACGGAAAAAACAATTTTTGACGCTACGGAAAAAGATGCCCCAAAAAACTATGCGGAAGTTTATCCGCTGATAATCGATTACTTCAAAAAACTTACTTCCAAGAAAAAAGATAACGACGTAATTACAGGCATTCACAGCGGTTTAAACTATTTAGACGAATATACCAACGGATTTCAGCCTTCGGATTTGATTATTATAGCGGGAAGACCTTCTATGGGAAAAACGGCTCTTTCTCTTTGCATAGCAAAAAATATAGCGGTAAAAAAAATACCGGTGGCGTTTTTCTCTTTGGAAATGTCTAAGGAACAGCTTGCAACGCGTCTTTTGGCAATGACCGCAAAAATAGATTCCTCTTTTCTTCGCAGAGGCAAAATACATAACCCCGATATAGAAAATATTCATAAAGCGCTTGAGATTCTTGAAGACATACCGATATACATCGACGACAGTGCCGGAATAACCGTTACAGAACTTAGGGCTAAAACGCGCAGGTTAAAAAGAGAAAAAAACATTGAATTAGTCATAATCGATTATCTTCAGCTTATGCGGGCTTCACACAATATAGAATCAAGAGAGCAGGCTATAGCCGAAATATCGCGCTCGTTAAAAGGCCTTGCAAAAGAGCTTAATATTCCGGTAATTGCTCTTTCGCAGTTAAACAGAATGGTAGAGTCGAGGCAGGACAGAAAACCCCAGCTTGCCGATTTAAGGGAATCAGGAGCCATAGAGCAGGATGCAGACTTGATTATGTTCGTTTACAGGGAAGAAGTTTACAAAAAAGATACGGAAAATAAAGGCGTTGCAGAATTAATAATAGGAAAACAGAGAAACGGTCCTACCGGCATAGTAAAACTTTCTTATATCGACAAATATACGTCCTTTGAAAATCTCGCATATGAAGACGGAGAGGCTTATATCTAACCGTCTCTTCTTCATTTCTTAATGAAATGAAATTATCCTAAACGGATGAAGCTAATGCGGCGGCGCCGATAATTCCGGCATCTTCTCCTAAAACGGATCTTAATATCTTAAGGTTCGACGAAGATGCTTTAAGCGCCCTTTTAAGCGTTTCGGTTTTTACTATGTTGAATAGTTCAGGAATTCCGTCTAAAACTCCCCCTCCTAGTATTACGGCGCAAGGACTTAATAAATTTACGGCGCTTGCCACGCCGTCGGAAAGATATTTCCCTGTTTCCTCAATTAAACGGACGGCTTCCTTAGAACCTGCCTTATATGCTTCTGCTATAGATTTTGCGGTTATAGATTCTATAACGCCTCCGCTTTCGTTTATGACGTCTTGAAAAGCAGTACGGTCTGCATAGGCTCTTTCTATGGCTATCGACGCAATGCCGTGTCCTCCTGCATAAGCCTCCAAACAGCCGTAATTGCCGCACGTACATTTTCTGCCGCCCGAAACTATCCTTGTATGGCCTATCTCACCTGCCGAATTAAAGCATCCGGTATATAAGCTGCCGTTTATAATTATCCCCGAACCGATACCGGTTCCTACAAAAATACATATCAGGTTATTAAAACCTTTTCCCGCTCCGTATTTCCATTCCCCGTAAGTAATAGCGGTTAAATCGTTTGCAACTAATATATTATTTAGTCCGAGTTCTTCTTCAAGTCTTTTTTTAAGAGGAACGTCGCGCCAGTTTAAATTAGGAGAAAAAATTATGTTTCCGGATTCGGCGTCTATTTGACCTGCTATACCGATACCAAGCGTTTTTACGTTATATTTTTTGTTATCGTATAAAAATTTCTTAATATTACGTATTATGAAATCGACGTCCGCTGCTTTTGGCATTAATATGCGTGAGTCGGACTCCTGCTTGCCGCCGGCGCCGAAAATTCCAAATCTTAAATTAGTGCCGCCTATATCTACTCCTGCTGTATAAACTAAATCACTGCTCATCGTCTATTATCTCAATTTTTTTACCGCCTTGCTCGCCGGCAATTCTGTTTCTTCCGCTATTTTTGGCTTCGCATAGAAAGTCGTCGGCTATTTTTAAAATATCGTCAACGGTATTAATATTTTCACCGGAAAAAGATTTTATAACTTTTATAAAAATTTGCAAGCAATTTTTTTTTAATCTTTTATCAAGTTAATTACAAACTGTTTTGCCGTCCTTCCCGATCTGGAACCCTTAATTGAAGCAAAATTAAGAGCATTTTTTCTAATTTCGTCCATATCGAGAGAAGATATTTTTATACCGTATTTCTTTATATAAAGTTCTACTATTTTTAAAAACGTATCCTGGCTGAAACTGTAAAGCCCATATGACAGACCGAATCTATCACTTAAAGAAAGCCCCTCTTCCGCTTCTTCTTCCGGATGGATGAATTCAGTGGAATTTAAATTTTCTTTTTTAAATTTTTCGGCAGTCAGATGACGTTTATTGGAAGTCGCATAAATTATAATATTTTCGGGAAGTTCGTCAAGCCCGCCGTCAAGCATAGATTTAAGCTTTTTATAGAACATAGAATCGGCATCGTAAGCAATATCGTCAAAAATCAATATAAACCGAGAGGGCTTAGATTCTAATATAGTAATTAATTCATATATCATTTCCGCCGTATCTTCGACTACTTCTATAAATTTAATTTTATCGATATACGGAGGTTCGCCGAAAGATTTTGCTATAGCCCTTATTAACGAGGATTTGCCCGTTCCTCTGTCGCCCCACAAAAGAACGTTATTAGCGGGTTTACCGGAAGCAAATTTCATAGTATTCCTGAAAACCTCTTTTATTATTTGATCTATTCCGATAAAATCCGAAAGGGAAAGTGAATATCCGGAAGACGAATGTTCAGGATTGATTTCAGATAACGGCTTAAGCATGTAACTTTCGTTAACCTTAAAAAATTTAAAAGAACCCGATTTATTCAACAGTGTATCGTCGCAATGTATAATACTGCGTTCGCTAACAGCATCGGCGTCGTTACCGCCGCTGTAATTATTTTTAAGTTTTAAATAAACTTCCGATATAATAGCGTTAATATTGCGCACTTCTTTAAGCAGTTCATCCATAATAATATATTAATATTTTTATTTTGTTTTAGATGAATTTAAAATGAACGGCGAAATTATTTAAACTCACTTAAATATAAACGACGGATTTTATTTAATAAAAGAAGAATTTAATTTTATGGAGCAGTACGAAGAACACATGGAACACACTTTATCGTCTTTAAGGGGCAGGGATGCTCTCATTTCTTTGGCTCTTTCAGTATCTAAAGCACATTCGTACTGTTTTTCCCAGTTCATAGCCCGCCTATTTTTGCTCATCTCTAAATCAAGATTGGCTGCGCCCTTTATTCCTTTGGCTATATCGCCTGCATGAGCGGCAATCTTTGCTGCTATAACGCCTTCTTTAACATCAGATACGGACGGAAGTCTCAAGTGTTCGGCAGGAGTAACGTAGCAGAGAAAATCTGCTCCAGCTCCGGCGGCTATTGCGCCGCCTATAGCGCTGGTAATATGGTCGTAACCCGGAGCTATATCGGTGACTAAAGGACCCAAAACGTAAAAAGGAGCGCCGTTACATAAACTTTTTTCTAATTTTATATTCTCTTCCACCTGATTTAAAGGAACGTGGCCCGGCCCTTCGATCATTACCTGAACGCCTTCTTCGAGCGCTTTTTTCTGCAGTTCTCCAAGCGTAATTAATTCGGTAATTTGAGCTCTGTCGGTTGCATCATGAAGGCATCCGGGTCTTAATCCGTCGCCGAGGCTTAAAACTACGTCGTTTTTCTTGGCAATTTTAAGCAGTCTTTCGTAATTTTCATACAAAGGATTTTCTTTGTTGTTTCTTATCATCCACGATGCAATTAACGAACCGCCCCTTGATACTATACCCATAATCCTGGTCTGCTTGTTCATAGTACTTATAGCTTTTAAAGTTAAGCCGCAGTGGACGGTAATGAAATCTACGCCTTCTTCGCACTGTCTTTCTATAACGTCGAAAAGGTATTCAGGGTCGAATTTGTCGATAAAATCAGCGGAATTAGGGTTAATGATACCTTTTTCGACAGCAGGCTGAAAGGCTTCGTAAAGAGGTACAGTACCAATAGGAACGGAAGAATTTTTTAATATATACGACCTGAATTCTACTATATTGCCGCCGGTAGATAAATCCATAACGGCGTCAGCTCCGCTTTTTATTGCCGTCATCAACTTTTCCAACTCTTCTTCAATGTCGTGATTATCGCCGGAAGAACCTATATTGGCATTTACTTTAGTTTTTAAATCTTTGCCTACGGCAAGAGGTTTTATGTCTCTTAATCTGTTTTTCGTTATTACGGTAAAACCGTTCATAACGTCTTCGCGTATCTTTTCAGGAGCAACTCCTTCCGCCAAAGCGCACGCTTTCATTTCATCGGTGATAATATCTTGTTTTGCAGCCGATATCTGATTTATATATTCCATAATTTTAAAATTACCTTATTTTGTATTAAGAATATTTATCATTTTTTTTACTTCTTTGCTTATATCTTTTCTATTTAAACTTAAGAGCGCCGATTGAACGGCTATAAAACGGCATCCCGACTTTTTAATTTCCGGTATATTAAACTCGTTTATGCCGCCAAGAGCAAAAACGGGAATTTTTACGGCGTTAACAACTTTTTTTAAAACGTCAGCTCCGTGAAAAAAACTTGTTTTTTTAGTTTTAAAAACCGGACTGAAAGTTATAAAATCAGCTCCGTTTTTTTCAGCGTTGACGGCATCTTCAATGGTGTGGGAAGAATAAAAAATTTTTAAATTTTTAAATTTTTCTTTCACGGATTTAACCGGTAAGGCATTAGTATTTAAATGAACGCCGTCTGCCGAAAGAACTGCTGCGGCATCCGCCCTCTCATTAACAAAAAACTTAACGTCGGGATATTTTTTAAATATTAAATTTTTTATCTTCTCTCCAATTTTTATAAAATCATATATAGCAACATCCTTTTGCCTGTGCTGAAAAGCTTTTAAGCCCGCGCCGAAAGCCTCATCGAGAGCATCGATATAATCTTCGTCGTTATTAAAAAAATTTTTATCTCCTATCAAATATATATTAAAATTAAACCAAGATACATCGGCATTCGGCATTATTTAATTATATAATTTTAAGGCCTAAATTGTCAAACGATGCTGCAATAAATCTTTTTTTTTATTCGTCCATAAATCTGCCTCGCCCTTTAGATAATATTTTAATCATTTTAATATTATAGTAGACAAATTCTAAATTATGTATATATTCAAAAGCGGGCATTGGCAGGTGGCGGTTCCATGTCCAGTGCCGCCGACAAACTTCTGCCTTTTGCCCTGTTTCATCTTTTCTTCCGCTTTCAAAAAATTATCCCTTGTTTTAACGGCATGAGGCAAACTGCAGACCGAATCCGAATAGCCTTCATCTGGTCCAAGTCCCGGCGTAGCCGCAAAATTTTTTTATTTATATTAATTGTTTTTTTAATTTATTTTATATTTTATAGTTATTTTAATATAATAACCATCCCGCATCCCGATTAAAATAAAAAAAATATTAGATTATTTAATATATATGTTTTATAATAATTATAATAACAAAAATATAAAAATATTTCTATATAATTATAATCATATATTTGCATTATCATATATTAATAATGACTTATAATATATAACTTATTTTTATCATACTGCGTATAGGTTGTCTAATTAAATAAATAATAAACTGAATAAAAATAAAATAAAAATATTTATAAAATTAATTAAAATATCATGGAAACCCTTGATAAAATAAAGCTAATTTATTCTTTCGACGAAGGCGACGCTTCAAATTTAACACAAATAAAAGATCTGATGAATTCAAATGCAAACGAATTCATCTCCGGTGTTTATTCATTTATATCCAATTTCGACGATTTCAGCAAATTTCTTCCTAACGACGAAATAAGAACAAGACATAGGGATAAGCTAAAAATCTGGTTTCTTAGTCTTTTTTCCGGAAAATACGATAACGAATATCTAAGGCAGTTAAAAAGAATAGGAGAAATTCATTCGGAGATAAAACTGCCTTCGCATTACGTAAGCGCAACAATGAATTATATAAGAAATTTTATTCATAAAGTTATTTTAAAAAATATCCCTGCTTCCAATAAAAGAGACGAAATAATCGAATCTATTAATAAAATAATAGATATTAATCTAGATATAATTATAAGTTCCTACATTAGCGAAGGAAAATTTTACATTGCGGCTACAAAATTTGAAACTAAAATAATAAAATTCACCTCGAAATTCTCTTATGCGCTCGATCTTGCACTAGTGATATCGCTAATAATTGCGACAATTATGGTTTTCCTTCTGTTTATATTTGAAATTTACAAATTCGCCTTCGGCGGCGGAGCGTTTGAATCAACCGTAGTCGATATTCTCGGCGCTATGTTAATTGTTTGGGCGATAAGAGAACTGCTTGAAGAAGAGGTTAAAAAGCTTAAGGGGCATAAATTCGCGTTAAGCGCTTTTATAGGTCTTGCTATGGCAGCGCTTTTAAGGAAAATATTAATATTTTCTCTGGCTCCAGGAAAATCGGAAGAAGTAGCAATATTAGGATTTCTCGTATTAGTGCTTGGAATAGTTTACTGGCTGATGAATAAAAGCACGAGGTCATGACTTAGCAAAGCGTAAAAACATAAAGTGAAAATACTATGCAAAATTATACAGCGATTATACCGCGGATTACACGGGCAAAATAATAAATATATTAATTATACTAATAAAAACAACACTGAAAAAATTATATTGCCTGCATTGCCTATTAATGATAAAATAAATAAATTATGTAATTAATTTTTTAAAAAACGGGATGTGGCGCAGTTGGTAGCGCACCTGCTTTGGGAGCAGGGGGTCGCACGTTCGAATCGTGTCATCCCGACCA
>JAKAQP010000089.1 GCA_021822485.1 bacterium | reverse complement strand
TTGGTCTATTACTACAACCCTAAGAAACCCTGAAAGATTAAGAGACTTTTTAAAAGTCTTAAACCAGCTTGAAAATCATGAATGGAACATCGAAAATCAAAAAAAATACCAGATTCTTCTTATCAAAAAAAGATTATACGGTTACGGAAGTAATCAATTTTACAAAGGAATATCTCAAAATAACATCGACTTAATAGACAATCCTCAAAAAGATATTTCTTTCGATAAGGCAGAAGAAATATTCGAATCTAAAAAATATAAAGACTCTCCGATGAGAGGCAGACAATCCATAAACCCGCTAAAAAAATTCGGGTTCGCTATAATAAAAGACGGAAAAATCGTCATCACCGATTTAGGAAAGCTTTTTTTAAATGAAAAATTCGACATCGGGGAAATATTTTTTAAAAGTTTTTTAAAATGGCAAATACCTAATCCCGACAGCGATGACTACAGTTATAAAGAAGGATACGATATAAAACCTTTCATAGGAGTTTTACACCTTATCCGCCGTGTTAATGAGAAATATGCGGCGATAGGAAAAAGTGAAAAAGGTATCAGCAGAAGTGAATTCTCTTTATTGTGCCCCACCCTTATTAATTACAAAGATATAGACCCATATGCTGAAAAAATTATTGCTCTTAGAAAAAAACTTGAGGGTAAAAGTAATCAGCAAAAAATAGATATTTTTAACAAATACCGAGGTGAATTTGCAGCTGAATTCCTAGGAACTTCGAGTAATAAAGAAATAAACAAATTATTAAATAATCTTAAAGATTACGGAGACAACGCAATAAGATATTTTCGTCTTACGCGTTATATTTATATCAGAGGCGGAGGCTATTATATCGATTTGGAACCTAGAAGATCCATCGAAATAAACAAATTATTAAATTTGGATAACGCTAAATCTCAAATTTTTGAATCCAAAGAATATTACCATGGCTATATCTCCGATAATTCTAAACCGGAATTGCCATGGGAAAACATAAAAGAACTTTACGAAATATCGAATAAATTGTTAGAAGAAATAATACCGCTTGAAAAAAGATTAAAACTGCCTCGAAAATCATTTCCCGATTTAAAAAAATTGAACAAAGAAAGTATTAAAAAAATTATCGACGATTTAAGAGTTTATCGAAGACAACTTCAAGAAAAAGAAAATTATCTAAAATCACAGGAAATCGAACAAATTAAAAAATATATTGAAGAATTAAAAAACATAAACAAGTCCGATAATAAGTCTATTTTACTTGAAAAACTTATTTCACTCGGACTCAACGCTTTAAATGATGCTATAGAAATAAAACCTAATTATCCGGTAGGAGACGATAACGAGCCGACCTTTACCGCACCCGGAAATATGCCGGATATTGAATGTTTTTACGGACAACACAACGCAATCTGCGAGGTTACGATGTTAACCGGACGCAATCAATGGTATTACGAAGGACAGCCTGTGATGAGGCATCTGCGGGATTTTGAAAATAAACATAATGATAAAAATACTTTTTGTTTATTTATTGCCCCAAAAATACATCGTGATACGATAAACACTTTCTGGATGGCAATAAAATATGAATATGAAGGTAAAAAACAAAAAATTATCCCTCTATCCATAGATAATTTTATAGAACTTTTAAAAATACTAATCGAGATTAAGCAAAACGGAAATTTTTTGAAACACGATGAACTCTTTCGTTTATATAACAATGTCTTGGAAAAATCAGAAACTATGCCTAATTCAGATCAATGGCTGAAATATATTCCGAAAATCCTTACTTCTTGGAAAAAAAGCCTTAATTTAACTTAGACTTTTATGAAACTTAATATAATTTACAACGGCGACTGTATAGAGATTTTAAACGACGCTATAAAAGAAAATTCAATAGACCTTATTTTTGCAGACCCCCCTTATAATCTGTCCGGTAACGCTCTAAAATGGGTTGGCAATAAAACAGGCGGGGACTGGAATATGGTCAATGAAAATTGGGATAAGATTCCCGATACGGAATATTTAAGATTTACAGAAAATTGGATTAAAGGCTGTTACAAGGTTTTAAAGAAGTCCGGCTCGATTTACGTTGCTTCAAGTTATCACAATTTAGCAGAAATTATAATTACTTTAAAGCGACTTAAGTTTAAGATTAACAATATCATTACTTGGTATAAAACCAACGCAATGCCGAATATGACGAAAAGGGTATTTACTCATTCGACCGAATTTGTTGTCTGGGCGGTTAAAGGTTCAGGTTGGACTTTTAATTACGAGACGGCAAAAGAAATAAATCCTAAAAAACAAAAAGACGGAAAGGTAAAACAAATGCGGGATTTATGGGAGATGCCGCTTGTTCAGGGGAAGGAACGCATTAGGAGTATAGATGGAAAGGCTTTGCATCCTACCCAGAAACCCGAAGAAATGCTGAAAAGAATTATTCTTACTTGCTCCAAAGAAGGAGATATAGTTTTAGATCCTTTTTTGGGAAGCGGAACCACCGCAATTATTGCACAAAGATTCGGCAGGAAATGGATTGGGATAGAAAAAGAAAAAAAATACGTCGAAATTGCAGAAAAGCGGCTATTTATTAAAAAATAAAATTGAAAAGAGGCTATCAAATGAAAAGTACTGTCAAAAAAAGATTTTCGGAAGCAAGAGCGTTATTAGAACTTACTTCTAATAATGAAGAGATTTTAAGTACAGTTGAAAATATATCAAAAACCATTATTTCAGCTTACGATAAAGGCGGAAAGGTTTTTATCGCCGGAAACGGAGGGTCGGCGGCGGATGCCCAGCATATCGCGGCAGAGCTTGT
>JAKAQP010000088.1 GCA_021822485.1 bacterium | reverse complement strand
TAGTGCCTTTAACCGTTTTAGGTTTTTTATTTTTCGCCTTGTTTTACGTTATACATTTTTATTCTAAATATCTTTCCAAAAACATGCTTCCCAAGGGTTATTTTTCTATTATAGAAGCTATATTTATAGCTGTTTTCGGTATTTTAGCGATAAAAATAATTCAGAAAAGCTCGTCTAAAATATTAAGCGGTTATATTTCCGAAGACAAGGCGGGGTTTTTAAGATTTTTGTTAAGTTTTACGGCGT
The DNA here is from genome assembly GCA_021822485.1 of bacterium. GTDB lineage: Bacteria > SZUA-79 > SZUA-79 > Acidulodesulfobacterales > Acidulodesulfobacteraceae > Acidulodesulfobacterium_A. The sequence continues at coordinate 2,566 of JAKAQP010000088.1, read as the reverse complement.
ATTTTATTTTAGTTCTTTTCATCTTTACTACGTTAGGCATAGATATATCCAATATTCTTCTCGGCGCTACTTTTATAGGCGTAATATTCGGAATAGCGGCGCAGTCGTTTTTATCCAATCTGCTTGCCGGTTTTATAATACTATTCGGCAAACCTTTTAAGATAGGCGATAGGATTACTATAGTTACATGGCAGTATGGATTGCTTATGTCCACCTATCAGCACGAAGCCGCAAAGCCTGGTTATACCGGCGTCATAAAGGATATAAATATGCTTTTTACGACCATTCTCGAAGACTCCGGTTTTACTATGAGGGCGCCTAATAATGTTTTAATGCAGGCTTTAATAACTAATTATGATAATACTAAAAGAAGATTAGTGAGGGTAAGGTTTGAATTAGACAAAGAAACCGACTTTGAAAACTTTAGAAAAGAATTATACGATTATTTGACCTTGAGCGGAAATTACGGAGTTATTTCCGAAGACGATTCTAAAATTATAGACGCTTTAATAGAAAAAAATCCGTCTCCCGTTATCAGGGCGGTAGACGTTTCTCTTACAAGCTATTTTGTCGCGGTTGAAGTTTACAGCCCTCAACTTTACGACGATCCGGTAAGAGATTTAATATTATCTTTTGTTTTAAAACTAAAAAGGAGAAAGAAAAATGGAGACGAGAGCTAAATATCCTTTCAAATTTTATACCCGCTTGACGCTGCCGCAGCTTACCGGAATTTACGCGTTAAACTTAAAAGAGCTTTTGGATGGCATAAAAAATGCCGACGGTTCTATTGTTTACTATCATACGCATCATTATCTTATACAGCACCATTACGTTGTTCCGGATGCGCCGAACGACTTTGCCCACTGGATTATACATACGCTGGGAGAAAAATTGCTCGGCGAAGAAATATCGAGCATAGATATGTTTAATTATACTTCTATGACGGATTACAAACAGGAACTTATAAAAAGGCTGTCCGCTTTTATTTCTAAAGATTCTAAAACCAGGAAGGTTGAAATAAACGAAAGATTTAATTTCATGAAAGCCGCTACTTTTGTTATGTCCACCGGAAAAGAAGCATATACCCTAAAAGAGTTTCACGATATTTTAAATAATATCACTATTTTTTCGGTATATTATCATTTTTTTGAATCCCATTTTAGATTAGGTTCGGGACTCGACGATTTTTCCGTGTGGATAAGAAGCGAACTTAAGCTGCCTGATTTATCTCTCAAAATTCAGAATCTCGACCCTTATTCCGTTACTATGGACAGACTTAAAGAGCAGATAATAAGATATACCGAAAAATATATTTAGATATGACTGAATTATTTAAAAATATATAAGATTAAATAACTATAATTAATAATTATAATAATGATAATAAAAAGGATAATAAAATGAGGTCTATAAGGGATTACGCAGATATAGCAGGCAAAGAAACTATCGAAGAAATCGAAAAATTGGGTTCTTATTTAAACGGTAAAATTGTGCAAAATATAAATTCAACTCCCGTCGGCGGGGGCGTAGCCGAAATTCTTTCAAGAATGGTGCCTCTTTTAAAAGAAGTAGGCGTCGATACAAGATGGGATTTTATAAAAGGCGGAGAAAAATTTTTTGAAATAACTAAAAAAATTCACAATTCTCTTCACGGAGTAGAAGAAAATATATCGGAAAACGACTTTAAGCATTTTTTGGACGTTACGGAAGAAAATTTAAAGGATATGAATCTTATAGGAGATATTATATTCATTCATGACCCCCAGCCTATAGGATTAATAAAGGCTAAAGACAAAAACGGTTTTAAAGAAAAAAAATTTATATGGAGATGCCATATAGATTTAAGTTCGGCTAATACGAAGACATTTAATTTTTTAAAAAAATTTATAGAAAAATACGATTATTCGGTTTTTTCGTCGCCTCTTTTTTCAAAGAAACTTAAAATACCGCAGATATTAATTTCGCCGTCTATAGATCCTTTATCGGATAAAAATAAAGATTTGCCGGCTGAAACTATAAACGAAGTATTGTCGGGGTTTAAAATAGACCCAGAAAGAAATATTATAACGCAGGTTTCCAGGTTTGACAGGTTAAAAGACCCGTTGGGAGTTATCGACGTTTACAGGCTCGTTAAAAAACACGTAGATTGTCAGCTCGTTCTTGCGGGCGGAGCGGCGACGGACGACCCTGAAGCTACGGAAGTTTATAACGAAGTCATAGAAAAAGCAGGAGGAGACAAAGATATATTTATTTTAAATCTTCCGCCGATAAGCAATATCGAAATTAATGCCCTTCAGAGAGCGTCCACGGTAATATTGCAAAAATCTATCAAGGAAGGTTTTGGACTTACGGTTTCGGAAGGTTTATGGAAGTCTAAACCGGTAATAGCTTCTGCCGTAGGCGGCATACCGTTACAGATTACGCATAAATATTCAGGACTTTTATCCAGAACTACGGAAGGAACTGCTTTATACGTAAAACAGATTCTGCAAAATCCGGAATATGCCAAACAGCTTGGAGAAAACGGGCATAACCACGTCAAGCACAACTTTTTAATTACAAGACA
>JAKAQP010000007.1 GCA_021822485.1 bacterium | reverse complement strand
CCGGCTCTATAATGCCCGCATGTACCGGTCCTACCAATACGTTAAAAATGCCTTCCCCCAGAACCTCTTTAAATTTATACTCGCCGTATTTTTTCATTTCGGGAATTACGCCGTTATAATCTTTTCTTAAAGGATGAATTGAGGAATCCCAGTTTTCGGGATAAAGCATTAACGGCCTTAGGTCAGGGTGTCCTTCCGGTAAAAGACCGAATAAATCGTATATTTCGCGCTCGTACATTTTTGCAGCCGGACATATTTTAGATATAGACCGAAAACTTTCTTCAGTTTTTACGCAGTATTCCTCAATACATTCAGTTCCTCCAAAAAAATATCTGACGCTGAATTTAGAATTAATAACTCTTTCATCCGCAGCCGCTATGCCAAGCAGATATTTTCCCGAAGTTTTAATATTTTCCGCCGAATTTACAAAATCGTCCGATTTTATATCGTGTTTATTTAATGCAATATTATTCATTTAAAAATCAACCTTCCTCCAAATTCAGCCGCCGCAGATTTTATTATATGCAAAAAGGGATACGGAATGTAAAATAGCAGAAAAGAAGAAAACAGCAACATTATTAACGGAACATAGACTATAAAAGGATGCAATCCTGCCTCGATAACCGTTTTATGCGATGCGCCGGTACTGCCGGTTTTTAGTTCGCCGTCTTCTTCTTCGTCGCTTGCATTTGCCTTTCCGACGTACATTTTAAGAACTTTGCCGAAAAGACCGATAAAAACTAAAATAAGCAGGATAAAAACTAAAAATCCCAACCAGATATCGTTTCTAAAAACGCCGGTCATAATGTAGATTTCTCCAAGAAACATTGCAAACGGCGGCATACCGCTGATTCCCATAGCCCCGAAAAGAAGAACTATTCCCGTAATAGGAAAATTTTTGGATAAATTTCTTATCTTATCTATTCTTCGTTCATGGGTAGCCGCAAGAACGTTTCCCGAAGATAAAAAAAGCAGCCCCTTATTCAAAGCGTGAAAAAAAATCTGCAGCAGGCTTCCTATAACCGCAATGCCGCCTATGCCGAAACCAAGGGCTATAATACCCATATTTTCCATTGAAGAGAATGCAAAAAGCCGCTTGTAATCGGTCTGCTTTATTATCGAAAAAGCCGATACAAAAATTGTTAAAAACCCGAAGCAGATTAAAAAATACTTAGGATAATATATACCGGCGGCGCCGTTTATCTGATAAAACCGTAAAATACCAAGAAGCGCGGTATTAAGCAAAACTCCCGACAATAAAGCGCTGACCGGACTTGGACCTTGCGAATGCGCATCGGGAAGCCAGTTGTGCATAGGGGCAAAACCTACTTTCGTTCCAAATCCTACAAGCGCAAGAATAAAAGACAGCATAAGAAAATTTTTGTCTAATTTTGCGCCCGCCTGCATAATATTTATAAAAGATAAAGAGCGCATACTTTCGCCGTAAACCTGCGAAGTAGTAAAATATAAAATAACTATGGCAAAAAGCCCTATGGCAATGCCCACAGAACACATAATAACGTATTTCCATGTAGCTTCGAAAGATTCTTTCGTCCTGTTAAAAGAAACTAATAATGCCGTAGCAAGCGTCGTAGCTTCCAGTCCCGTCCAGTAAATACCCAGATTATTAGACAATATCGAAACCATCATGCTGAAAATAAATAAATTTTTCCAAAAATAATAAAATTTAAATTTTCTTTTAGATACGCCTCCGGCTATTTCGCTTCTGACGTATCCGAAAGAATAAAACGCTACGAAAAGTTCAAGCGTCGAAACGGTTATAAGTATGACTAAATTAATATAATCTACGAAGAAAAACCCCCCTAAAAAAACGGTTATAGAATTAAAAGAAACGGCGATTGCGCCGACCGTTAAGAATACAAGGACTGATACCGCCAGCTGAAGATAAGACATCCATAATACGTCGGTAAAAATTGAAAATAATAAGGCCGCCGCCGGAAGTATTAATATTAAGTCTAAAAGTTTATGATGCAACGTTTCTCCTTAAGTTTAATATTAGAAGCGACAATATAAGTATGCTGACGAAAAGGTCGAAAAGTACGCCCAGCTCTACTAAAAGGGGCATTCCGTGAGTAATGCTGTTTGCCGCCAAAAAAATTGCGTTATCTATCGTTAAAAATCCTATAATCTGCGAAAATAAAGTTTTTCTTGTTATCATAAGCATCGCTCCTATTAAAAACGTAGCAAGAGATATCGTAAACACGAAAGAACCGAAAGTAATGCCCGTTTTAATAATTTTTTGAGCTATCAAATTTGAAAGCAAAGTTAAAGAACCGGCAAAGACGACAGCCTCCGGTATGCCTATATACATATTTATTTCTTTATCCATTTTAACCTTTTTAAGGGTTTTGAATAAAAAATAGGGAATTAAAATAACCTTAAAAATTATTGTAATGGCAAACGAACCGTATAAATTTATCGAGTTGAAATGAACCGCCCCCATTAAAATATAAAATGCAAGCATAAGAGACTGAAAAGAATACAACTTTATGGCAAATTTTATAAAAGGCGAACTTACGTTTAATACGACCGAAACGAGTATTAAAATAATAAAAAGTTCTGCTATTTTTTCCATTATCATTTTTAAAATCTCCTAATCGACAATATCATCGCTATCAAAGACAGTATGAACGAGACGGAAAGAATGTTCGGCACCCTGAAAACGCGCATTTTAGGGTTAACTATCTCTACGCCGGCAATAAATATACATAATATTATCATCTTCAAAACGTAAATTATAAAAGCTAACGGGATTTGATAAATATTCACGGCCATATAAGGAAACAGGATAAGAGACATTATCGTTAAAAAAACGGTAAGTTTCAAATAGCTTCCGTATTCGTAAAGTCCCAAATGTTTTCCGCTTGCCTCTAAGATATTTGCTTCATGAAACATGGTAAGTTCAAGATGCGTTTCCGGATTGTCTATAGGAATTCTTGCGTTTTCCGATATGCTCACGATAAAAAGCGAAATAAAAAGTAAAAAAGGTATGGCAACGGATACGGTGCTTGAACCGGCGCCCGTCAAAAAGGCGTTTTCCGCTCCTTTCTGTATGACGTAAAAAATATCGGTAATTCTGCCCTGTTTTGTAAAGATGGCAAGCGATATAAAAATGAATATTAAAGAAGGCTCCGAAAGGACCGTTAAAAACCATTCCCTGCTGGCACCGAGCCCGCCGAAAGCGCTGCCATGATCCATAGCGTAAAGAGTCATAAAAAAAGTCGCAAGAGCAAGAGAATAAGCGATTAAAATTACGTCGGAAGATATGCCGAGCAAAGAATATCTGTAAAATGCAGGCAGCATTAATAATATAATTAAATACGTTACAAAAACTATATAAGGAGCTATATTGGATATAAACGTCGCGTCTTTTGATAAAACGAGCTCTTTTTTTAATAATTTATTAAAATTTATATAAAACTGAAATATATTTATCCCTTTCTGCCCTCTTGCCCGCTGTTTTAATTTATGAATGAAGCCGGCAAAAAAAGGCGCAAGCATAACTATTATAATAAATTGAATTAAGCCTATTATTAAATGCTGAGCGTTAAAATTCATAATTTTTGTTTTTTTATCTTTATCTTATTATAAATATATAAATGATAAAACAGACTATTAAAGTTAAAAATAAATATCCCAGCGAAACATTTATATTTGCCGAATTAACCGCTTTGTTAAAAATTTCGGATATCTTATAATATAATTTACCCGCCGGAATATATATATATTTTTCGACTATATCGTTCACTTCTTCGGTATAAACCGACTTAGACCTGAAATACTTTTTTACGTCCCTTTCAAAATCTATTTCCGAAACCGACGAATAAAAAGAGGAAAAAACTTTCATTATGCTTGAGGAAAATCCGCTGCCGGAATACTGAGCTTTAGGATTCTTTTCGTCGAGCCCGCATGCCCATGTTTCAAACACTCTTTTTTTATCGGAAGCGAATATCTTAAAATAGAAAAAAATTATTAATAGTAGGACGGCAAAAACAGCGACTATAATAAGCGGCGCATATAAGGAAAACGAATGAACTTTGAGGGCGCGGACTGCGGTAAACGGATTTGGATTTACCGTTCCTCCCGTCAGATAAAATATTACGGCATTTAAGCTTGATATTATTTGATAAGGGTAAACTCCTATATAAATGCACAAAACAACGGGCAGGGCAATTCCTATTCTTTCGATAATATGCGATTTTTTTGTATTTTCGGCATTAGCAGTCCTCGGTTTCCCAAGAAAAGTTATTCCGAATAATTTTGTAAAAGCGGCTCCTGCTGCGGCTCCTGCAAGAGACAAAAGCGCTATGGCTATTATCGAAAAATAAACCATATACAGGTTTCCGGTAAAAACCGAACCTATTAAAGAAATATATAAATACCACTCGCTTAAAAAACCGTTTAAAGGAGGCATGGCCGAAATAGACATTATGCCGATAAGAAAGAGCACGGACAACTGCCCCATTTTTTTTGAAAGTCCGCCGAGTTTTTCCATATTTCTCGTATGCGTATATTTGTCTATCAAACCCGACCCCATAAAAAGCGAACTTTTGCTTAAGCCGTGATTAATTATATGCAGAAGAACCGCTGCCATTGCAAGATATTCCAGAGATTGAAAATTTTCTACACGCGCCCAGTACGATATGCCGATTCCCATAAAAATTATTCCCATATTTTCTATAGTGGAAAACGCAAGCAGTTTTTTAATATCTTTCTGCGCCATGGCGTACATAATACCCAAAAGAGCGGACAAAGCGCCTATGACGAGAAGTACGATTCCAAGAAACGAGTCAGACCCGGAACTAAAAACGAATAAAAATTTTAAAATACCGTAGATAGCCATATTAACCATAACGCCGGACATAACCGCCGATATATTGGCGGGCGCAACCGGATGGGCGTAAGGCAGCCATGTATGAAACGGCATGATGCCTGCTTTAATCGAAAATCCGGTTATTGCCGCCGCCAGTATTATAATTCCCGCCGCGCCTTTATAATAATCGAAAGAAAAAGACGACGTTTTTAAATAAAGCATTATAAAAGCGGCGGTTATAAGAATAGTGCCTATATGCGTCATTAAAAAATATAAAAAACCGGCTTTTCTGGATTCTTCGTTTCCTTCATAAATAACCAAAAGAAAAGAAAAAATGGACATTAATTCCCAAAAAATCAAAAAAGTCAGCATATCGTTGCTTATAACGAGAATAAGCATAGATATTATAAATAAAAAAGAATATATAAACAGTGAAGGTTTATCGTCGTATTTATCCCCGTATTTTATAGAAAAAATAGAAATAAATACGGAAACGGAAGATATGAATATTACGAAAAATAGGGAAAGGGCGTTAAATTTGAAAGAAAAATTTATAAAAGACGATTGTAAGATAAATTCGCTTTTAAAATAGTATATGCTTAAAACCGTAAAAAACGCGGCGGATAAAATGGTCAGAAAATTAAAAAAATACCTGAATATCCCTTTATGCTTAAGGTTATCCATTTAATATCAAAACTTAATCCTCCATATTGTATAATTTAAAGTCAAAACTTTTTAATTATAGCAAATGCTTAAAAAATAGCAAGAACATTTTTTAGATTTTTTTAACTTCAACAAGGGAGGAAAAAAAGACGGCGCCGCCGCCTATATCCGATAAATCGTCGGGAGTCAAAGCATTTACGCCCGAACCGTTTGCGTAATCGTCTTTCCACCATAAACCTGCCGAAACGACTACTCCGGGCAGAACGGAATTTACGACTTTAGCTTTTATAGACAACCCGCCCCGCTCGTTTTCTACCCTTATTAAATCTCCGTCATTAATGCCTCTGGCTTCGGCGTCTTCAGGATTAATTTCTAAAAAAGGCTCAATGGCTTTTGCTTTTAAAGAAGTGGCACCGGCAAAAGAAGAATTTAAAAAAAAGTGGTTAGGCGGACTTACGAAGATTAAGGGGTAATTGGTATTCAATGCGGTATTATTTTTGTTAAATCCTGTATTACGGAAATCGTAATATTCGTTAATAGGATTATACTGCGGAACTTCCGAAAGTCCGCAAGCCGAAACTTTTTTACTTTTAAACTCTATTTTACCCGAAGAAGTGTTTAGTTTATCGAATTCAAAGGGATAGTCTTCCGTTTCAATCTTAATAAACCTTTCTTTTTTAAGCCTTTCAAAAGTTATTCCTTTTTCTTTCCAGTAGGGAAGGTCAACTGCTTGACGTGCAATATCTTCTTCCGTATCTGAAAAACATTCGTCGTTAAAATCTAAAGCATTAGCAATAAGTTTAAATACTTCAATGTTAGGCTTAGCCTCTCCTAGAGGCTGTATAACCGGATCTGCCCACTGAATAAAAGTATGCCAGTAGCTTACGTAAAGGTCTGCATGCTCAAAACTCGTAGTTGCGGGAAGTATAATATCCGCCCATTTTGCCGTATCGGTCGTAGTCTGTTCATGAACTACGGTAAACAAATCTTCCCTTGCAAGCCCTTTAATAACTAAGTTCTGGTTGGGGGCTACGACTGCGGGATTGCTGTTATAAACATACAAAGACATAATAGGAGGATTGCTAACTTCGCATAAAGCTTTTCCAAGTTGAACCATATTTACGGTTCTTACCGGTTTTTTCAATAAATCGGGTCTTTTTAAAGCCTCTTCGTTTAAAGGAAAATATCCGGAATTAGATTTTAACGCGCCTCCGCCCTTATCCGACCATGCGCCGGTTAAAGCGGGCAGAAGTGAAATAAGCCATGTATTTATACCGCCGTTTTTGTGATGCTGAAGCCCGTTTCCTATTCTTAAAAACGAGGGTTTAGTTTCTGCGTATAATTTTGCTAAATGTTCGATTCGCTCTTTTGAAAGACCGGTAATGCCTGCGACTTTATCGGGCGGATATTCGTGCGCCTTTTTGCGAAATTCGTCAAATCCGAAAGAATACTTTTTTAAAAATTCCTTATTTTCCAAATTATCTCTTAATATAATATGCGCAATTCCCAGAGCAAGCGCTCCATCCGAACCGGGCAGAATCATATAAAAATCGTCCACCCACTTTGCCGTTTTATTCCGGTGAACGTCTATGGCAATTATTTTAGCGCCTTCTTTCCGCGCGGCTTCGGCTAAAAGAGCTTGATGCATATTTGTTTCTAAAGCGTTTATCCCCCAGAATATTATCAACTTTGCATTAACGGTATCTAACGGATTTACCCCTTTAGACTCTCCATAAGCCAACTGGTACCCCAGACTTCCCGCCGCTGAACAGATAGTGCGGTCAAGAGCCGTAGCGCCGATTTTATTAAAAAGACGCCTGTCCATACTTGCTTTGTTTATTACGCCTTCCGTCCCGCCGTAAGAATAAGGCATAATGCTTTCCGAACCGTATTTAGAAATAAGCTCTCTCCATCGTTTAGTAATTTCATCAATGGCATCATTCCAGCTTATTCTTTTAAATTCGCCGCCGCCCTTTTTTCCCGTCCTGCGCATCGGGTAAAGTATCCGGTTCCCGTAAATGCGCTCAGGGTAAGCCCTTACTTTTTCGCAGATAACCCCTTTTGTTAAGGGATGCAACGGGTCGCCCGCGACTTTTACGATTTTACCGTCTTCGACTTCAACCTTTAAAGCGCATGTATCCGGACAGTCGTGAGGGCACACCGAATATTTTATTTTCATTTATCGTCCTTAATGTATTCTTGAAAATCCGATAATTACCATTATAATCATTACGAGTATATAAATTCTAAGAAACCAAAAGGCTATTTGCACCCATCCTTTAATTTCGGCTTTTTGCACCGGTATTTTATTATAATCTATTAACCCTTCTTCCTTTATAAAATCTTCCCAGTCTTCGTCGAGATCAATATCTTTTGAAGTTTTTTTATTATTTTTCATATCGCGCCTCTTATAATTAAAATTATTTACCGTTATCCTAATAAATGCGGAAATACAACCGTTAAACCGTACATGAAGTTCATAATTATCAAAAATCCGACTATCGTAAACGCCGATATATTCTGCCAGGATTTATTTATATGCTCTCCCATTATTTCTTTATCGTTTAAAAGAAGCAGTAAAAACATCATGGCCGCAGGCATAAAAATAGTAGCAACTACCTGGACGGTCAAGTTTAAAAAACCTAAAGGCGCATTCGGTATTAAAACTATACTTCCTGCGATAAAAAGGCTTATTATACCGGGAAGATAAAACTTCCAGCCCTCAAGCGGCGGTATATTGATGCTTTTAGGCCAGCCGAAAGCTTCACCCATAGCCCAGGAAGTACTTGCGGATATAGCTATAGCCGCAATAAGACCGGCTTCGACGAGCCCAAGAGCAAAAAGCCGCATGGCAAGGGGTCCCATTTTTGAAGAGATTGCCGCAAGAATGGTTTGTATGTCTAAATTAGGCGTATGAGTCATACCGTAAACGGTTCCTGCGGTAATAAGTATAATGGCTATTGCGACTATTACCATAAATACGGAACCTATAAACGTATCGAACTGTCCGTCCCTTATATCTTTAACCGTAAGGCCCTTATCTACGACCGATGACTGCTGAAAAAAAAGCATCCATGGAGCTATAGTAGTGCCTAAATTTGCAAGAACTACGTATATAAAAAGCGAAGTAACGCCTCCGGGTATATGCCAAGTCCCAAAACTTCTCGCAACCGCTCCCCAGTGCAAATGGGGAACAAAAAAAACTAAGGGAACGAATATCAGGTTAAACGCTGCTATGCTTAAACTAATCCACTCCCATGCAAAATAGCGTAAAAAAAGCTGAATAGAAGCTATAATAAGAACGGCCGCTGTCGAAGAAATAAGCGGCGGAACTCCAAAAACGCGCATGCCTATCGTTATGCCTATAAACTCCGTTATTAGCGTCAATACGTTTGCTATGACAAGGTCGATTAAGGAAAAAGCTCCCCAGAACTTTCCGTATCTTTTCCATATCATTTCGGCGTGTCCTCTGTGCGTCACGGCGCCGAGCCTAACGGTCATTTCCTGGACTATATACGCTACCGGCAGCATTACTATCATAAAAGGAATAAAAAAGCCGATTCCGAATATAGAGCCGGTCTGCGCATAAGTCATAACTCCGCCGGCATCGTTATCTGCAATCATAACGAGTATTCCGGGACCTATAAGCGCCATTAAAAGACAAAGACGGGAAAAATACCCGTATTTTTGCCTCATAAGATGGATTTTAAGCCTGTCTGCCGCTCTAAGTTTAATATCTACAGGAAGATTGTTGAGTTTTTCTTTGTAAATATCTTTCATATTTAGTCTCCTTCTTAATAAACAGCTTTAACCGTTCATTAGAAAGAGATGAATATAATATTACAAAGTTTATAAAGGAAAGTTAAAATTAAATAAACACTCTAAAGCCAATGAAGTATTAAAGCTATTATCGATTTTTTTTGAATTCAAACAATAATCGCTACTGTCGGGCTCACTTCGCATAAACAGCCTCCTGTGTTTAATTAATTTATTTTTTACATAATATAAGATAAGTATGCTATTTTAAAAAAAATATGTCAAGAAAAAAATATGGTAAAATATTTTATGTTTCATGTGAAACATATTTAATTTTTAATTTAATTTTATTTTCGGCATCTCATTAATAAAATACTGACCGCCGCAGGAGTTATACCTGAAATCCGGCTTGCCTCCGATATAGTCTTCGGACGTATTTTATTAAGTTTTTCAACGACTTCTATGGACAATCCCGGAATAGAATTAAAATCCATACCGCTTTCAAGATTAAAATCGTCAAATTTTTTTAACCTGTTTATCTCCTCTTTCTGCCTTGAAATGTAACCCTCGTATTTGACAAAAAGCTCGACTCTGTTCATTATATCTTTGCTAAATTTATTTAGTTCTTCGTTTAATTGCGGATCGATACTTTCCAAATAAATATCCGGACGCTTCAATAGGTCGTAATACCTGCCTTTTTCGTAAGTCTTTAAAAATGAAATTAATTTGTTAAAACCGCCTAATCGTTCTTTGTATATAAAATATCTTTCGTCGTCTAAAAGCCCGGCTTTTTTACCGAATTCGCAAAGCCTGAAATCCGCATTATCTTCCCTTAAAAGCAGCCTGTACTCGGCGCGGGAGGTAAACATTCTGTATGGTTCGGCAGTACCGAGAGTTATTAAATCGTCTATCAAAACCCCGATATATGCCTCGTCCCTTCTTAAAATTAAAGGTTGTTCTCCCTTTATTTTTAAGGTGGCGTTAATTCCGGCAATAATACCCTGCGCGGCGGCTTCTTCATAGCCGGATGTTCCGTTAATCTGCCCCGCCAAAAAAAGTCCTTCTATTTTTTTAGTTTCCAAAGAACGATTAAGTTGTGTAGGCAAAACGTAATCATATTCTATGGCATATCCGGGTCTCATAATTTTTACGTTCTCAAGCCCTTTAACGCTTCTTAAAAATTTAAGCTGGGTATCTAAAGGCAGGCTGGTGGAAAGTCCGTTAGGATAATATTCTACAGAATCTAAACTTTCCCTTTCCAAAAATATCTGGTGCCTTTCTTTATCTTTAAACCTAACTACTTTATCTTCTATGGACGGACAGTATCGGGGTCCTATTCCTTTAATAACCCCGCAATATAAAGGAGACTTATCCAAATCTTTTAAAATTGCATCGTGCGTGTTTTTGTTCGTATATGTAATATAACAACTAATTTCGTTATTTATCCTTTTATCCGCTATAGAAAAGGGGATAAAATCGTCTTCTCCTTTTTGCTCCTCAAGTTCTGAAAAATCTATAGTCCTTCCGTCCAATCTCGGCGTAGTTCCCGTTTTAAGCCTTCCGAGTTCAAGACCGTTTTCAATCAAACTCAGAGAAAGTTTATTAGAAGCAAAATCGCCTGCCCTTCCGGCATTATAGTTAAAAAGACCGATATGCACCAGACCCCTTAAAAAAGTTCCGGTCGTTAATATAACGGCATCCGCAAACAGTTCTTCCCTCGTCCATAAAACTACTCCGGATACTTTTGCATTTTTTACGATAAGCGAATCTACCATAGACTGAATAATAGTTAAGTTCTGCTCGGATTCCAAAGCAGTTTTCATATAGGTTTTATACTTAAACATATCTGCCTGAGCACGCGACGACCTCACCGCCGGACCTTTTTTCGTATTAAGGGTTCTGAACTGAATTCCGGTTTTGTCTATAGCTTTTCCCACCTCTCCGCCGAGCGCGTCGATTTCGCGCACGAGATGCCCTTTTGCGAGCCCTCCTATCGCGGGGTTGCATGACATCTGCCCGATATTGTCTATATTAATCGTAATGACGGCGGCACTTAAGCCCATCCTCGCGGCGGCAAGGGAAGCTTCTATGCCTGCATGCCCCGCTCCTACAACTATTACGTCAAAACTATTCGTGCTATTTTTATTTTCCATAGACAGAAGTATATTTCAAAATTATATATTTTAAAAGTTTTCATTTATCGTTTCTATATTATTATAATCTAAAAACGATAAATTTTTAACGGCTGGTTTTTATTTGCCTATGCAGAATTCTTTGAAAAGCATGTCTAAAACGTCTTCGTTGGTTACACCGCCGATTATTTCATCAAGAGATTTAATGCCGTCTCTTAAATCTATCGATACCAGTTCTAAAGGAGAACCTTCTTTAAATTTTTCTTTTGCGCTTTCTAAAAAATTTAAAGATTTTAAAAGCAAGTTTTTCTGCCTGATAGTCGTAATACCGACGTCGTCTTTAACGCAGCTTTCAGACTTTAAAATAATATCGTGCAGAGCCGTTTTCATCGACTCAAAACCGTCGCCGGTCTTGGCGCTTATAAAAACAGGATTATTAGTAAACTTAAATTCCTTAATAATTTTATTTTCTGCCGTTTTTAAGTTTTTAACGCCTGCGGTATCTAATTTATTTACGACGGGAATAACGTTTTCTTTTTTTTCTTCCAATATTTCCTTTAAAATTTCATTCTCCGCTAATTCGTTAACGTCGAAAACATATAAAACGACATCGGCATTTTTAATCTGGCTATAGCTCACTTTTATTCCCTCATATTCTATCTCATTCTCCGTTTTCCTTAAGCCTGCCGTGTCTATAATTTTAACGGGTTTATTGGATAAAAACAGGTTTTCTTCGATATAATCCCTTGTCGTTCCGGGCGTATCCGAAACTATTGCTCTTTTTTTATCGACAAGCCTGTTTAATATGCTTGACTTTCCAACGTTAGGCGCTCCGGCTATTACTATGCTGAAACCGCGCTTGTTTAGCTCGTAATTCTCATAAGATTCTATAAGCCCTGAGATTAATCCTGCCGCCTCCTCGGACTTTTTTAGAAAATCTGCATTAAGATTTTCAAATTCCTCCTCCGGAAAATCTATCAATGCTTCAACGGAAGCAAGCATATAAAGATAATCTTCTTTAATTTTTTCTATTTTTTTTTCTAATAGACCGCTAAGTTCGTTGTTTGCAATAACTAAGGTTTTTAAAGAATTCGCCTTGATTATTTCCAGTATGGCTTCTGCTTTTACAAGGCTGATTTTATTGTTCAGATAGGCTCTTTTAGTAAATTCGCCGTTATATGCAAGCCTTGCGCCCGATTTTAATATTATTTCCAGTATATATTTAGTGTTGAATACTCCGCCGTGAGGATATATTTCAAGCATATCTTCTCCGGTATAGGAATTCGGACCTTTTATGAAAACGCACGCCGCTTCGTCGATAAAAGATTCGGTTTGAAAATCGAAAATGCGTCCCGTATATAAAAAACGGGATTTTATATCGGATAAATCTTTACGGTAAGGCCTGAAAATTTTTTTAAGTATATGCAGGCAGTCGTCGCCGGATGCCCTGATAATGCTTATTGCTCCTTCGCCTGAAGGAGAAGAAATAGCGCAAATAGTATCTATTTCATTTTTTAAAAAAGACATGACGCCGTAAAAAGAAGGTTACGCAAATTTTCTATTTATAATATACTGCTGAGCAATGGTTAAAAGATTGTTGACCGTCCAGTATAAAAGAAGACCTGCGGGAAAATGAATAAAAATAAACGTAAAAACGACTGGTAGAATCAGCATTATTTTAGCCTGCGCCGGATCTCCGACCATAGGATTCATTTTTTGGGAAATCAGCATGGATATGCCCATTAAAATAGGCAGTATATAATAAGGATCCTGAACGGAAAGATTATGTATCCAGAATATAAAAGGTGCGTTTCTAAGCTGTATCGATATTAAAAGCGCTTCATACAAACCGTAAAAAACAGGAATTTGCAACAGCATCGGAAGGCATCCGCCGAAAGGATTGACCTTGCTTTCTTTATAAAGTTCCATAATTTTCTTGTTTAATTCGGCTTTGTTGTCTTTGTATTTCTCGCGCATTTCGTTAATCTTCGGCGTTAATTTCTGCATCTGCTTCATAGATTTAAAACCGGTATAGGTAAGCGGATAAAACACTAACCTTATAGCTAAAACGAGAAGTATAATCGCAACTCCGTAATTATGAACATATGCGTAGAAAAATTCGAGTATATGAAGTAATATTATTGAAAAAAAGCCGAAAAAACCGAAGTTTAAAGTAGAACTAAGGTTATGCCCAAGGGGGTTTAACAGGGATAATTTTTTCGGCCCGCCGTAAAATTTTAAAGACGTTTCTACGGTTTTACCGGAAGCCGCGTGCAACATTTTAGGAATTATAAAAGAAATTATATTACCTTTTTTTTCTGCAGTTATGTTAATACCGGGCGATAATACCGAAAGCAAAAAATATTTAGAGTTAAAACCCGCAAAAGAAATATCTCCGGTAAATTTTTCTTTATTTGTAATAGACGGAGTTTGAAAGCTTTTATTAATATAAACCGCAGTAGCAAAATTAACAAAATTAGGGCTTTTCGACGAAGCAGGCTTTAAACCTGCCGACAAAATAAACCTGCCCTTAAGATTATACGGTTTATTGCTGATATTTTTAATATAAACCGTCGCCGTTAAAAGATACTTATGTTCGTAAAATTTATATTCTTTAGTCAGTATGACCTTGCCGTTTATATTATATATAAACTTTACGGAATTTTTTTTCTTTATTATGTTGATTAATTTTATCGGAACTTTTTGATTATTTTGTACAAAATTAATTATTTCGGGAATATTTTTAGAATTGGCAAGATTAACCTTATTTTTATAATTTTTTTCAGTATAAGAATAATTTAAAAGATTTAAAGAATCTATTGCTCCCGTATATTTATTAAACTTTACATAAATATTCTTCCCCTTATAGGATACTGTTTTAATGCCTTTCAGCGAATTTGATATATAAATTAATTTTTTTATTTTTTTAGATTTAAGAGAAATAATTTTTTTTAAATTTTTAACGTTTTCTTTGCGTTTTAAATTTGAAACTTTATTTACTGCGGCAGTTTGTTTATTTACGGCCGGCGCTTTTTGCCCATGAGGCATAAAATAGCCCCATGCTATTATTAAGACAACCGATAAAATTGAAGCTATAATTATTCTCTTTTCCAAAAAAACTCCTTTTACTGCATATAAATTTAAATCAAATTAAATGAAGCGGACATGACTAATTAATTTTAATGCGCATGCTTATCGACAGGGTCGTATCCGCCCTTCGACAAAGGATTACATCTGATAATCCTGTATATAGATAAAAAAAAAGCTTTAAAAAAACCGAAAGTTTGAAAACATTCTACGGCATATTCGGAACAAGTCGGGTAAAATCTGCAGCTTTGCGGCAATAATGGAGATATAAACTTTCTGTAAAAATTAATTAGTGCGATAAAAAATTTATTTAAAATTTTCATTTTGTATTAAAAATTCAAGCTCTTTTAACAGATGAATTTTAGAAGGAGGAATTTTGACTAATAACACTGCGCAATCAATTTTTTTAAGATTATACTGATTTAGTCTTATAAATTCTTTTATTATTCTTTTAAATTTATTTCTTTTAACTGAATTAAGGAGTTTTCTTTTAAACGTAATTAAAAATTTAAAGCTATCGGACTTAACATAATAAATTACCGAAACTTTTTGCGGTTTTTTAAGTCCTTGTTTGAAAATATAATTTATTTGGCTTTTATCATTTAGTTTAATGTCTTCATTTAATTTGAATTTTTTTTCAGACATTATAAAAATATAAAGTTTAAAATGTGAAAACTACTTAGAGCTTATTACCGGAACAAGTATTTTCCTGCCCTTTCTTCTGCGCCTCGATAAAACCAATCTTCCGTTTTTAGTGCTCATCCTGCTTAAAAAACCGTGCGTTCTTTTTCTTTTTAATTTACTTGGTTGGAAAGTTCTTTTCATAACGATTGCTCCGTTTTATTAATAATAAAATTTTTTACGTGATAAATTTTAATTAAAACAAATAATACTACTAATGTCAAGCGGTTTTTATTTTTCCATTATTGCTTAACTTGCGGTAATAAAAGGCTATGAATAACATTAAAATATTTAACGTATTGATTTTATAAGAAAAAATTTATTGAAATATAATTGAAATATATTTTAAAATTTGATAATGTTGATTTGTTAAATTTTATACTGAAAATATTTCCATTAAAAATTAAAAATAAAGCCGGATTTAGCACTAAATTTTTAATATAAGTTATTATAATTAAAGATATATTTGAGTTATCAACAACTGTTGATAACATTGTTTAATTTATTATGGATAAAATTGAACCTCTATTAAACGAATTAAAAAAAGAGATCGGGGACAGCAACTTTAATATATGGTTTAATCCTGCCGATATATCTTTAAACGACAATACCCTTATATTTTCGGTGCCTAACAAATTTTTTAAGGATATTATTAACGAATCTTACCGGGAAATTATTTTAAATATATGGAAAAATTTAAATAACGGCGAAAACCTTAATATGATTTATAATATTAACGAAGCTTCCGAAAATAATTTCGCCGGCAAAAATAATAATATCGCCGGCAATGTAAATTTAGCTCCGGTAAATATAAAAACCGATGTTAAAGAAAAAAATACCGAAAATAAAAAAAGTTTAAAAAAAGAATATCTCAATATAAACGAAAAATATACTTTTGAAAATTTCGTAATAGGTTCGGGAAACCAGTTTGCACATGCGGCAAGCATCGCCGTAGCTAATCTGCCCGGACAGACTTATAATCCTATGTTTATTTACAGCGACGTGGGGCTTGGAAAAACACATTTGCTCAACGCTATAGCCAATAAAATAATAAAAGAAAAAAATTTAAACGTTTATCTCGTATCTTCCGAAAAATTTACAAATGAAATGATTACCTCTATCAGGGACGATAAAATGGTAGATTTTAGAAACCGATATAGAAATGTAGATGTTTTACTTATCGACGATATACAGTTTATCGCAGGCAAAGAAAGAACTCAGGAAGAGTTCTTTTATACTTTTAACGCACTGTATGAAAATCAAAAACAGATAGTGGTTTCAAGCGATAAAATACCTAAAGACATAATCAGTTTAGAAGAAAGAATAAGGTCTAGATTTGAATGGGGATTAATAGCGGATATTCAGCCTCCTGATTTTGAAACAAGAGTAGCAATTCTAAAAAAGAAAGCTATTTTAAATAATATAAATTTTCCGGACGAAGTCATAAATCTTTTAGCTAATAAAATTAATTCAAATATTAGGGAATTAGAAGGAGCAATGATTAAAATATCCGCATATTCTTCTTTTACGGGAAAACCTATAGATATCGATATTGCAATTGAGGCCACTTCTAATTTATTAAAAGAAAACGAGAAAGTTATTACGGCAGAAAACGTTATAAAATCGGTGTGTAATTATTTTAATATTAAAATAGCCGATATTAAATCAAATAAAAAATTAAAAGAATTTGTAGAACCGCGCCAAATTGCCATGTATTTAATAAGAACTTATACCGAACTATCTTTTCCGGAAATAGGCGATAAATTCGGAGGAAAAGATCATTCTTCCATAATTTATGCGGTTAATAAAGTAAAGAAGAATCTTAAAAATAATGAAGGATTAGAAAAAACGTTAAATAATATTATTAAAATAATTAAAAAATAGTTCTGGTTAAAAGTATGTTAATTTTCTGTTTAATTTTTTTATAGTAAAAGAATTAAACATATTTAAAAGAAAAGACGTCAAGAATAACACATATTTTAAAACAGAAAACTGCTAATAATTTTATTTATTTAGTTGTTTATAAACTTTTTAAACGTTACTATTACTATTAAGGTTTTTAAAATTTATTATAATATAATAATAAACATCGTAAAATATGTTAAATTTTAATATTAAAAAAAAGAATTTTATTGAATGTCTGTCTTTGACTCAAGGCATTTCCGAAAAAAAAGGGTCGATGCCGATTATTTCTAACGTCCTAATAGAAAGCATAGATAATAATCTTATTAAAATTAGCGTCACCGATTTGGAAGTTTCTATCATCGCATACTGTAATGCAGAAATAATATCAGAAGGTAAAATTACCGTAAATTCAAAAAAGTTATTTAATATTATTAAAGAATTTTCCGAAGACGGCCAAAATTTATCGATAAATTTTACCGAGAACGAGAACGGCATAGCGGTAATAAATTATAAAAAATCTATTTTTAAGCTGACCACGGTTCCGGTCGGCGATTTTCCAAATATTTTAGATTTTAAATCCGACGACAGCTTTAGTATTGAATTTAAAATTCTTAAAAATCTTATTAGTAAAGTAATTTTTTCGACCGCTGCATCGGAAGATACGAAAAGAAACCTTACCGGCGTTTACTTTGTTTTAACGGAAGTAGAAGGTAAAGATTATATAAGGTTGGTTGCGACCGACGGACACAGATTGTCTATAGCGCAAAACGAAATAAATTATAAAGGCGGCAAAAGCGGCGGAATTTATGAATTATTAAAAACAGGTATAATAATTCCAAAAAAAGTATTATCAGAGATTATAAAATTAGATAAAGAAGGTATTATTAAAATTATAATTAATTCTAATAACGTAATTTTTGAATTTGAAAATCAAACGGAAAATTCCGGTAAAAATACAAAATTTATTTCCCGGCTTATAGAAGGGAAATTTCCGGATTATAATACGGTACTTCCTAAAGACGGTTATAAAATTTCAATAATAAGTACAAAAAAACTATATAATTCTATTAAAATGGTATCGCTTCTTGCAGAGGAAAAAAGCCATTCTATCGAACTTAGTTTCAGCGAAAACAATCTGTCTATTAAAACCGTTAATACAAACGTCGGCGAAGGGAACGACGAATTAGAAATTAATTATAAAGGAGAACCTATAAGTATTAAATTAAATTCAAGGTATATACTAGATTTTATTTCAAATATAAATGAAGAAAATTTAAAAGTAAGATTTAATACTATTTATACTCCACTCGTAGTAGAGCCGTATATAGCATCGGAAAAAACCGCTAAAGAAGACGAAAACAAAGAAAATTCAATTCAAAACGTAATAGGCGTATTTATGCCGATGAGATACTGATAATAATAAAAAAGAGGTTATTAATGAACACAGAAGAAGAGTATAAAAGTTCAGATATACAAGTTTTAGAAGGATTGGAAGCGGTCAGAAAACTGCCGGGAATGTATATAGGTTCTACCG
Organism: bacterium; assembly: GCA_021822485.1. GTDB lineage: Bacteria > SZUA-79 > SZUA-79 > Acidulodesulfobacterales > Acidulodesulfobacteraceae > Acidulodesulfobacterium_A. The sequence goes on along the minus strand of JAKAQP010000007.1, from coordinate 34,279 downwards.
GAATAGAAGGACTTCACCATTTAGTTTATGAAGTAGTAGACAACAGTATAGATGAAGCTCTTGCAGGCTACTGCAAAAATATGTTCGTCAGAATTAATATAAACGGCTCTATTTCTATTGAAGACGACGGCAGGGGAATACCCGTCGATATACATGAACCGCAGGGAGTTTCGGCAGCCGAGGTAGTTCTTACGGTTTTACATGCAGGCGGAAAATTCGATAAGAAGTCGTATAAAGTTTCAGGAGGTCTCCACGGCGTCGGTATTTCCGTCGTTAATGCGCTTTCCCAAAAGCTAGATATAGAAATTTACCGCGACGGTTATGTTTACAGACAAAGTTACAGCAAAGGCAAGCCTCTCGGTAGACTTGAAAAATGCGAAAAAACAAATAAAAGAGGAACATCCGTTACATTTATACCCGATTTTGAAATTATGGAACGGAATAGTTTCGATTTCGATATTTTATCTAACAGGTTAAGGGAGCTTGCTTTTTTAAACGCCGGAATACACATAAATATAATAGACGAAGTTAACGATAAATCTCACGATTTTAAATATGACGGAGGCATTAAATCTTTTGTAGAATATATAAACCAGAATAAAAATATTTTAGTTAAAGAACCTATTTTTATTACGGCGAAAAAAGACGACGTTATTACCGATATTGCTTTGCAGTATAACGACGGTTACTCGGAAATATTATATTCATACGTTAATAATATAAATACAAAAGAAGGAGGAACTCATTTAGTAGGTTTTAAATCCGCATTAACAAGGGTAATTAATAATTATTACATCGCAAATGCAAATAACTTTAAAGACAGGGGCGGCAAACGGAATGAAACTATTCAGATATCCGGCGACGACGTAAGGGAAGGATTAACGGCGGTCATAAGCGTTAAAATGCCAAATCCGCAGTTTGAAGGACAGACTAAAACTAAACTAGGCAATAGTTATATAAAAGGCATAGTAGAATCTTTATTGAACGAAAAATTAACCGAATTTTTTGACGAAAATCCTCAAACCGCGAAAATTATAGTAGAAAAAGCTTTAGATGCCGCAAGGGCGCGAGAAGCTGCAAGAAAAGCAAAAGAACTCGTAAGAAGAAAAAGCCTGCTCGATTTTTCTTCCTTGCCCGGAAAATTAGCCGACTGTCAGGAAAAAGACCCGGCGCAATGCGAAATTTATATCGTAGAAGGAGATTCCGCGGGAGGCAGCGCCAAACAGGGCAGGGACAGAAAATATCAGGCTATTTTGCCTCTGAAAGGTAAAATTTTAAACGTAGAAAAGGCAAGGCTCGAAAAAATGCTCGGTTCCGAAGAAATTAAAATATTAATTACGGCGTTAGGCGGAGGAATTACTTCCGGGACTTCAAAAAAAGAAGAAAGTTTTTTTAATCTTGCCAAACTTCGCTATCACAAGATAATAATAATGACGGATGCAGACGTGGACGGTTCGCATATAAGGGCTCTGCTTTTAACTTTCTTTTACAGGTATATGAAAGAAATTATAGAAAACGGCTATCTTTATATCGCCCTTCCGCCGCTTTACAGGGTAAAAAGGGGAAATAACGAAGTTTATCTTAAGGACGACGATAGTTTAGACGCTTTTATTATTAACGAATCTTTAAATTTTATAAGCGTGTATAAGAAGCAGGAAAATGCCGCAGATATTATTTTAGACAAAAACTGGATAAAAGACTCTATAAATAAAATTAAAAACTACAGAAATCTTTTAGACAAATTAAATAAAACACATATATCCGGCGATATAATCGAATATTTAATCGATAACGATATATCTTCAAAAGATTTGCTAAAAGAAGGACCGCAGGATAAGTTATCCGCCTTATTAAATTTCTTAAAAGATACGGAATGCGCCGCCGAGGTAAAAAACGATGAAGATTTTGAAGATTATAATAAAATAATAATAAAATTTAAAAATTTTATCCCTTACGTCTATTTAGATAAAAAATTCTTGGAATCTGTAGATTATAAAACCGTATATAGTTTAGGAAAAGATATAAAATCCCTTGAATTTTCAAACGTAGTTGTCGTAGCCGAATCGAAAAAATACGAAATCAAAAATATGGACGATTTTTACGATATTATTAAATCAAAGGCGCCCCAAAATATATCTATTCAACGATATAAAGGGTTAGGGGAAATGAACCCGGAACAGCTTTGGCAGACGACAATGAATAAAGACACAAGGACGCTTATAAAAGTAAATATAAACGACCTAATAGAAGCCGACGGAATATTTGATATTCTTATGGGGGATAGGGTTGAACCGAGACGCAAATTTATCGAAGACAATGCACTTCACGTTGTTAATTTAGATATTTAAATAATTTTAATTTTTTGACGGTTTAGTTTTTGCCGTAGTTCTTGATTTTCTTTGCGGCGTATTGCTTGAATCCGTTGCAGACGATTTTTTATTTTTAACCGCCGTTCTTTTTCTAACGGGTTTTTTTGTTTCTCGCGTTTTATTTTCGATAAGAGTAGAGCTATTTATATTTTCTTCATGTTCAGGTTTATCGGCATCATGTTCTTTAATATCGTTAAGCGGATTTATCTGCTCTTTGAATTCAGACGAAGCTTTTTTAAATTCTCTCAAACCTTTTCCCAAAGTTTTTCCAAGTTCGGGCAGTTTAGAGGGTCCGAATACGAGCAATGCTATTACCGCTATAATGATTAATTCAGGTGCGCCTATTCCAAACATAATATTTATACCTCGCTTTTATTTATTATATAACAGTTAATCGAAATATTCAAATTATAATTTAAATACGGGGACAGAATTGAATTCTGTCCCCGTCACAAATTGAATAATTTTTATGCTCTACGTGAACGATATTTTTTACAGTATTCAGGGCGAATCTTCATATTCGGGATACCCCTGCAAATTTATAAGGCTTGCCGGATGCAACCTGGAATGCGGTTACTGCGATACCAAAGAAGCACTGGACATAAAAAATTCTAAACCGTTCTGTATAGACGATATAATTAAATCGGCATGCGGCTCCGGACCTGACAGCATAAAACTTATTGAAATTACCGGCGGAGAACCTATGATGCAAAACGAATCGCTTGAACTTATGAGCAAGCTGATAAAATTAAACTATAAGGTTTTATTAGAAACAAACGGAACTATAAGCCTTAAAAAAGTGCATCCTAACGTTATTAAAATTATAGATGTAAAATGTCCGTCAAGCGGCCATTCAAAAGAATTTTTTTTTGAAAATTTAAAATGCATAAGCCAAAACGACGAAATAAAATTTGTTATAGGAAACAAAGGCGATTATGATTATGCAAAAAATTTTATAACGGAATACTCTCTTGACTCGCGTAAGCTCATATTCTCTCCCGTCGAAGGCGCCGTTTCGCACGGCGAAATTGCAGAAAAAATATTAAACGACGGACTTAACGTCCGGCTGGGAGTTCAACTTCATAAGATTATAGGATTAAAATAGTTCTAAGACATTATCCTGCCGCCTTTGCCTGAGAGCGTTATAAAGTTATTAAAAACGCAAATGCAGATTCATGCAAATTTATTTATTATTTAAATTTTCGTAATACCGGCAGTAGTTTTTTAAAAAACATTCGGAACATTTCGGATTTCTTGCCGTGCAATAAGTGCGTCCGTGGTGAATTAACCATCTGTGCATTTTCATCCATAGATTGGAAGGTATTATTTCGGTTAGGTCATTTTCGGTTTTTTCCGGCGTATTGGAATCGGCAAGCCCTATGCGGTTTGCAACGCGAAAAACATGAGTGTCCACGGGGAAACGTTCTTCGTTAAAATATGTGCCGAGAATAACGTTTGCCGATTTTCGTCCGACTCCCGGCAGTGAAACTAACGCATCGAAATTTTCAGGAACGCCGTCGTTATATTTTTCGGAGAGAATCTTTGACGCTTCAATGAGGTTTTTTGCTTTATTGTGAAACATGCCGCAGGTTTTTATCTCTTCCTCAAATTTTTTCAGATTTTTTTTGGCCAAATCGGAGGGTTTAACGTAAACTTTGAAAAGTTTATCCGTTATTATATTGACTCTTTTATCGGTGCACTGTGCGGAAAGAACTACGGCTATTAAAAGCTGAAAGGCATTATTAAAGTTTAAAAAAGGCTTTAACTCGCCGTAGTTCTTTTCAAAAAGATTTATAACCTTATCGGTATATCGATATTTCAATATTATTATTAATAATTAATTTTATAAAATTTCAAAAACGTTAAAAAAATAAGAAATTTCAAATTTTGCGGATTCTATAGAATCCGAACCGTGAACGACGTTTCTTTCGATGCTTTCCGCAAACATTTTTCTTATGGTTCCTTCTTTCGCATCTTTAGGGTTTGTAGCACCCATTATTTCCCTGTTTTTTAATATTGCGTTTTCGCATGACAGCACCATAGGAATAATCGGTCCTTCAGTCATAAAATCTACCAAGCTAGCAAAAAAAGGTCTTTCTTTATGTATATAATAAAAGCCTTCAGCCTGTTTTTTTGTAAGATAAACTTTTTTCATAGCTTTAATTTCAAAACCGTTTTCTTCAAATACTGAAATAATCCTACCGGATAAACCCTTTTTTACGCCGTCGGGTTTAATTATAGAAAGCGTTTGCTCAATCATTAATGCTCCTTTAATGTTTTAATTTAAATATTTTAACTTTTCTTAACCTCTTTTGCCAGCCTGAAACCAATTTCTAATGCTTTTTTGTTATAATCTTCAAATCCTTTAGGCACTCTTTTCATTAAAGCTTTTTCTATGGAGTCGTGAGATACTATTCCCGATATTTCGACTAAAACCCCAAGGGATATAATATTTAATCCTAAAAGTTTCCCAAGCTCTTCCCTCGCCGATTTTACCATATCGATTACGTATAATTTGCCTTTTGCTTTAGAAAAATCCGTTACTAGTTCTTTATCGACTATAACTATGCCGTCGTCTTTTACGTCGTTTATATACTTGTTAAACGCTTCCTGAGTTAACGATACCATATAATTAACTTTCGTAGCCTTAGGATATTCTATAGGGTCGTCGGATATGATAACTTCCGATTTACTTGAGCCTCCCCTTGCTTCAGGTCCGTAAGACTGTGTTTGAACCGCATTTTTATTTTCGTAAATTGCAGCTGCGTCCGCCAAAATAATACCCGCTAATATCAAACCCTGTCCTCCGGAGCCGGAAAACCTGAATTCTATTCTGTCGCTCATATTTATAACCTCTTTTATAATTATTATTTTGTTTTTAATAATTCTAATTTTTTATGATATTCACCGCAAAATTCAGGCTTGTCTTTTGTCTCAAACAATACTCCTGTTTTAAATCTTCCGGCAAGTTCTTCCGGAGACATATTTTCTGCGGAACGCGCAGGAACAGCTTTTTCTTTTTGATATTTAATCATTTCCACCGGAGATTTCATTTTATTTCTTCTTCCGTACGAAATATGACAGTTTGTTATTACGTCTAACACAGAAAAACCTGGATGGGTTAATGCGCCGACCATAAATTTTTCAAGCTGGACGGCATGATAAGAAGTCGATCTGCCGACCCAAGTTGCTCCTGCGGCTTGAGCTAAGCTGCAAACGTCGAAAGGAGGTTCAATACTGCCGAAAGGCGTCGTAGTAGCAAAACTGTCAAGAGGCTGAGTAGGAGAATACTGCCCCCCCGTCATTCCGTATGTATAGTTGTTAAAAACAATCAAGGTCATATCGATATTTCTTCTTGCGGCATGAATAAAATGGTTTCCGCCTATAGCAAGAGCATCTCCGTCTCCTGAAATAGTGATAACTTTAAGTTTCGGCTTATACATCTTCATGCCTATTGCAAAAGTCAGAGCCCTGCCGTGCGTAGTGTGAATAGTATTAAAATCGACGTAGCCGGGAAGTCTCGATGCGCAGCCAATGCCGGAAGTTATAACGACTTCGTCTTTGGAATAACCGCACTTATGTATCGCCCTTAAAAGAGCTTTTAAAATAATGCCGTCTCCGCATCCGGGACACCATATATGCGGCAAAGTATTTTTACGCAGATAATAATCGTAATTAAATTTTGTTTTTATCATTTTTAAATCTCCCTGATTTAAAATTATTAATTTTCGGATACTTCTTTAATTTTTGCAAATATCTGATCCGGAGTAATAGGTTCTCCGTTCGCTACATGCAACCCGTAAACTTTGCTTCCGCATGCAGCTCTTTGAACTTCTAATATTATCTGCCCCATATTCATTTCTACGACCAATACTTTTTTAATTTTTTTAGAAAGATTCGAAATCTGCTCTTCCGGAAAAGGCCAAATAGTAATAGGCCTAAACATTCCGACCTTAATGCCCGCCGCTCTTGCCATAGAAATTGCCTGTCTGACCGACCTTGAAGTGGAACCGTAAGCTACTACAAGAATATCAGCATCGCCGGTCTGGAATTCTTCAAATTTTTCAATATCTTTAATGTTTTTATAAATTTTATCGATAAGCCAGTTTTGAGCATTTTGAATAACGTCGGTTTTTTGAGACGGAAAACCGGTTTCTCCGTGGATAAGACCCGTAACGTGGTAACGGTAGCCTTCTCCCATAGGAGCAAGAGGGGTTACTTTACCTGAAGTATAATTATAAGGATTATACTTTTCAGGCGGAACGTCGGGTAACTTAACGTCGATTATTTCAACTTCGTTTTTGTCCGGAATTACAACTTTTTCCCTCATATGTCCGATTATTTCGTCTGTTAACAGAAGAACGGGCGTTCTGTATTTAACTGCTAAATTGAATGCGCGAATAGTTTCATAAAGAGATTCGTTTACGCTCGAAGGAGTAATAGCAATTATTGCGTGGTCGCCGTGGGTTCCCCATTTAGCCTGCATTATGTCGCTTTGAGCCGGAAGCGTCGGCAGCCCCGTCGAAGGACCTCCCCTCATAACGTTCACTATTACGCAAGGTATTTCGCACATAGAAGCATAGCCTATGTGTTCCTGTTTAAGAGACATACCGGGTCCGGATGATGCCGTAATAGCCTTTGCGCCTCCGAGAGCCGCTCCTAAAACCGCACCCAACGCAGCGATTTCGTCTTCCATCTGAAGAAAGACTTTCCCAATTTTAGGCAGTTTATTGGATAAAATTTCCGCTACTTCCGAAGAAGGAGTTATAGGGTATCCGGCAAAAAAATCACATCCGGCAATGACTGCGCCTTCCGCAACAGCTTCGTTGCCCTGCATTAATTTTATATTTTTGCTCATAATTTTTTTTCCTCCGTTGTTAACTATGTTTTATTCTACGCTAATCGAAAAATCGGGACATAAGTATTCGCAAATATTGCATTTTGAGCACTTTGAAATATCTGCTACTTCGGCCACCTCTTTATTCATGACAAGGACGCCTTCCGGGCAGAACGCTACGCATATTTCGCATCCTTTGCAGTAATTAACGATAATGTCGATTTTTACGTCTTCTTTTTTTCCTTTCCCCGTAACTTCCTTAATAGTAAGATTATTTTTTGTTTTGACTTCGGTTTCTATGCCTTCGCATACAACATAGTTAGCAGGACTCAATACCGCCGTATTGTTTTCGCTTTTATTCGTTTTAATATTTTCTTTTCCGGGCACTTTAACCTCCTATAAAAAAGTTAATTAAAATTATTAAATTAAATATTTAAAGCTTTTTTGACGGTTTCAGCTATAACGGAAGGATTATCGGCAATATGAATTCCGTTCTTTTCCATAGTTTTAAGTTTATCGGAAGCGGTTCCTTTTCCGCCGGAAATTATTGCGCCTGCATGTCCCATTCTTTTGCCTGCCGGAGCGGTTTTACCGGCAATAAATCCTATTACGGGTTTTTTCATATGGTTTTTAACGTATTCCGAAGCTTCTTCCTCGGCTGTTCCGCCGATTTCTCCAATCATAACCACGGCATCCGTTTCAGTGTCCTGTTCAAACATTTTTAAAAAAGATATAAAAGGAGAGCCTATTATAGGGTCGCCGCCTATACCTATGCAGGTCGTTTCGCCGAAACCTGCTTTAGTAAGCTGGTTAACGGCTTCATAAGTAAGAGTGCCGCTTCGCGACAATACTCCTACCCGCCCCTTTTTATGGATAAAACCGGGCATTATTCCTATTTTGCATTCATCCGCCGTTATAATGCCGGGGCAGTTTGGTCCGATCATCAGCGATTTTGAGCAGTTAAGCGCCGCTTTTACGTTAAGCATATCTATAACGGGTATTCCTTCGGTAATGCAGACTATTAAAGGAATTTCGGCTTCTATGGCTTCTATGACTCCGGCCGCCGCGAAACCTGCGGGAACGAATACCATAGTAGCGTCGATTTTATGCTCTTTTTTAGCTTCTTTTATAGTATTGTAAACGGGAACTGAATCGTTAAATAAAGTTTTGCCTTTAAAGGGAGTTACCCCCGCCGTGACTTTAGTTCCGTATTCTATACATTTTTGCGCATGGAACGAACCTTCCTTGCCGGTTATACCCTGTACTAAAACATTCGTGTTTTTATTTACGAGAATACTCATAAAATTTAATCCTTTAATAAATTATTATTATTTAAAATAAAAACGTTATCAACCGTTAACTATTTTTGAAATCTTTTTTGCTCCGTCGGCAAGACTTTCAGCCGATACGAAATTCATGCCGGAATTTTCGATAATTTTTGCCGCCTCATCTGCGTTAGTCCCTTCAAGCCTTACGACGACCGGAAGTTTTAAGCCTATATTTTTAGCCGCCGATACGACGCCTTCGGCTACCATATCGCATTTTACTATGCCGCCGAAAATATTTATAAATATTCCTTTTACGTTTTTATCGGATAGAAGAATATTGAAAGCAGTTTCAACCCTTTTTGCGTCTGCGGTGCCGCCGACGTCTAAAAAATTTGCAGGAGCCGCCCCAAATTCTTTAATAGTATCCATCGTAGCCATGGCCAAACCCGCCCCGTTTACCATGCATCCCACGTTTCCGTCCAACTTGATATAATTTAGCCCTACGCTTTTTGCTTTCACTTCCAGCGGCTCTTCTTCGTCTTCGTCTATTAGATCTTTAAAATAAGGATGCCTGAAGTCTGCATTGTCATCCAATATTATTTTAGCGTCAAGCGGAATAAATTCGTCCGAGCCGGTTAAAATAAGCGGATTAATTTCAAGCATAGAGATATCTTCCGCTATAAATGCTCCGTATAAAAGATTAATAAGTTTGGAAAACCCGCCGAATAAATTTTTATCTATACCTAAAAATAAAGACATTTCAAGAATATGGTAAGATTTTAAACCATACAGCGGATTAACCGAAACCGTCAGTATTTTTTCCGGATGATTTTTAGAAACTTCTTCTATTTCCATTCCGCCTTCGGCGCTCAGAACAAATGCTATTGCCGCATTTTTTCTGTCGACGGTAAGCGATAAATAAAATTCTTTTATAATTGCGGCACCTTCTTCGACCAAAACTTTTTTGACTAATTTGCCTTCTTTGCCGGTTTGGGCCGTTACAAGATTCATCCCTATCATTTTTTCGGATATAGATTTTGCTTCGTCGGCGGATTTTGCTATCTTAACCCCGCCGCCTTTTCCCCTGCCGCCGGCATGAACCTGAGCTTTTACGACGGCTACCGAAGACGATAAAGTTTTATATGCGCTGTAAACTTCATCAGGTTTAAAGCATAAAATAGATTTAAGGGTTTTAATTCCATGCTTGTTTAATAATTCTTTTGCCTGATATTCATGAATATCCATAGTTATAGTTCCCGTATAGTTAAATTTGAATTATTGTTTTTATTAACGATATTTATCTTTATACTTCTCTCTGCCTTCTTCGTAAAGGTCTCCGCCGTAAACGTCGTTTACCACGATTGCCGGAAAATCGACGACGGTCAGCTTTCTTACGGCTTCCGACAGCAGGTCTTCATATGCTATAACTTTACTTGACGTTATCGTTTTCGATATTAAAGCTCCTGCGCCTCCGATTGCCCCAAAATAAACCGCTTTATATTTTTTCATCGCTTCTTTTACTTCGGCAGACCTTTTGCCTTTGCCTATCATCCCTTTTAAGCCGTGTTCTAATAGAAGCGGAGCATACTTATCCATTCTGTAGCTGGTGGTCGGTCCTGCAGAGCCGATAACTTCCCCCGGTTTTTCGGGAGTCGGACCGACGTAGTAAATTATCTGACCTTTAAGTTCAAAAGGAAGGGGTTTATTTTCTTCGATAAGTTTGACCAACCTGGAATGAGCCGCATCTCTCGCCGTATAGATAGTTCCGCTGATAAGAACCTCATCGCCGGTTTTTAACTTCGATATAATTTCGTCGTCTAAAGGAGCAGTTATTTTTATTAGGCTCATTTTTTTAAATTTATTATAATTAATTAATAGTTTAATAATATAACTATAAAATAATTTCCGAATGTCTGTGGGAATGACATTCGACGTTAAGCGCTACCGGCATGCTGGCAATGTGGCAAGGTTCTTTTGTTATATGAACCGCTAAAACCGTGCAAATTCCGCCGAATCCCATAGGCCCCGTTCCGATATTATTAATTTTTTCAAATATAATTTTTTCCATTTCCGCCAATTCCGAATCGGCGTTAGGCTCGCCAAGTTTTCTAAAAAGCGACTTTTTTGCAAGAATAGCCGACCTCTCAAAATTTCCTCCTATGCCGATTCCGACAATATTAGGAGGACATGGATTGGGTCCGGCCGAACGCATTGTTTCGACGGCAAAATCGATTATTCCGTCTTTTCCGTCGGAAGGGCGCATCATCTTAAGCGCGCTCATGTTTTCGCTGCCGCCGCCTTTTGCGGCATACATTATTTTAATTTTTTCGCCGTCCGTAAATTCGTAATGAATTATTGCAGGGGTATTATCGCCGATGTTTTTTCTGGAAAGCGGATCGCATGTCGATTTTCTCAAAAATCCTTCCGAATAGCCCAATCTTGTGCCTTCATTTATTGCATTAGTGATGTTTTTGCCTTCAACGGTAACATCTTTGCCCATTTCGACGAAAAAAACAGCAAGTCCGGTATCCTGACATAAAGGTTTAGATTCGTTTTTTGCAATCTCGGCGTTTAATAAAATTTTGCTCAAAACCGTTTTGCCCTGTTCGGATATTTCTTGTTCAAAGGCAGTTTTAAGTCCGTTATACGTATCATCGGACAAGTTGACGCTGGAGTGAATTATTAAATTTTTAACGGCGTTTGAAATTTCTTCGGATTTGATAATCCTCATAATATAAAGATAAATTTTATAATTATTTTTTCGATTATATATATTTTACATATTTTTAAAATTAATTCAAGTAAAAAATAAACCGTTATTATAAATTCTTATGAATGCAAAAACCGTTAGCCGTATCGCAGGCAGATAATTCGGGCTGAATTACCGTGTGATTTATGTTAAATTTTTCCTCCATAACGTCTTGGATGTTATTTATAATACAGCAAATATCCGAAGATTTAACGACGGTCGGTTCGACGAGTACGTGGACGCTCATAAGCTTAAAAGATTTTGACATACTCCAAATGTGAAGGTCATGGATATTTTTTACGCCCGGAGTTTTTAAGATTTCTTCTTTGACTTGGGTAAAATCAATCTCTTTCGGTACCCCTTCGAGCAATATATTAATAGTTTCGTTAATCACCGAAAATGCGCCTATAGCGAGAAGAGGAGATATTAAAAGACTTATAATAGAATCTATATAATAATATCCGGTAAAATAAATAATTATTCCGCCGGCAATAATCGATAAAGAAACCAAAGAATCGCCGAGTATATGAAAAAAAGAGCTTTTAATATTTAAATTATGATGCATTTCGCCGTGTATTTTAAAACCTATAAAACCATTAATAATTAAGCTTATCATAGGAAAAATAATCATAATGCCGGAATTGATTTTTTGGGGATGCATAAGCCTCAAATAGCTTTCGTATATTAAAATAGCCGAAAGCACGAGCAGTAAAAGAGAATTTAAAAGAGCGGCGAGAATTCCTATTCTGTGGTAGCCGTAAGTATTTTTTTCAGAAGGGCTTTTTCTTACCTGTATCTGTGCAAACCATGCCAAAAAAAGCGACGACACGTCGACTAAAACATGCCCCGATTCTGAATATAAAGCCATACTTTTAGATAATACGGCGCCCGTAAATTCAACCGCCAGTATTACTAAGGTCAGCAAAAAAGCTAATTTAAGTTTTTTTTCGGTTTGAAAAGTTTCCGTAAAGAGGTTTGATGAATGGCCATGGTCATGATTATGCACATAGTCGCGATTATGATTGCGGCTGTCGCTATGATTATAAATTCCCCTGTGTACGCCGTCTTCATTATCATCGTAATAACGGATAATATTATCCATAATTGAAAAATTATAGCATATTTTTAACCGCAACGCCAAAAAATCAATTCCTGCGCAGAAGTTATAAACGAATATCGATTTAAAATTTATAAATATTTTCATCCGGATTTTGGACTGCAATAAGTAATTGCTAACGACAGGTTAAATTTAGTAAAATAACAACATAATGAAGAAAAAAGAAAAAGAAACTATTTCGCTTTTAAGTTTTTCCCATTTTTTTTGCCATGTAGCCATACTTACATATCCTGCAATATTAATACTCATTAAAACTAAATTTAACGTAAATTATGAAACGCTTGGGGTCATTGCAGGCATTTACCTTTTTTTATTCGGTGCCGGATCATTGCCCGTAGGTTTTATAGCGGATAAAATAAAAAAGAAACGTATTTTGCGGGTTTATCTCGGCGGAATGGCTTTATTTTCTTTTACGGCGGTTTTAGCGCCTAATTTTTTTATTTTCTCGCTGGCTATAATATTTATGGGGCTGATAGGAAGTATTTATCATCCCGTCGGTTTAAGCATGATGTCGTTTATAGGAAGCGATAAACTGAAGGCGTTTGCTATACACGGCATAGCCGGCACTCTGGGAGTAGCTTTAAGCGCGGGTTTTGCCGGAATACTCGGTTATTTTTTCGGGTATAATTTTCCGTATCTGATACTCGGTATAATTTTTTTAGTACTTTTAGTATGGTCTTATATTCTGAAACTACAGTCTTCGGACGGCGCTGAGGCGGCGTCTGAAACAAAAAAAGCCATAGAAATAAAAAAAGGTTCGTCAAACATAAAAGCATTTATTAATGAATTTCTTCATTTAAATCTTATACTGATTTTTGTAGCCGAATTTTTGAACGGATTTGTTTTTCAGGGCGTGTTTTCTTTTTTGCCGGCTTATGTCGGCACCGAACTTAAAAACTATATCTTTTTTCATAATCAAGCCGCCGCGGCAGGCGGGTTTTTTGTAACTATCGCCCTTCTGGTAGGAGTATTGTTTCAATATAATAGTACCAGAATAACGAAGAATTATAAATCAAACAAGGTTTTTGCTATTTTAGTGTTAATAAGCGGAATTTTTCTTTTAATTTCCGGTTTTACCCATGATATTTTACTTTTTATATCTATTCTTGCGTTTTCCGCTTTTAATTTCTCTATAAACCCTATTTCGAACCTTATGATAAGCGAAAACGCCCAAGAAAAATTCAGGGCAACGGCATACGGTGTTTTTTTCTTTTCCGGTTTCGGCATAGGTTCGGTGGCGGCTCCCATAGGCGGCATAATAGCTCAAAAATTTGCGCTTCACTGGATATTTGCCCTATACGGAGTCATACTTCTTTTATCTTTCGGAGTATCTTCGGCGATTAAGGAAGGAAAATATAAATAAATATAAATAAACTTAAAAAAAATTAAAATAAGGAGGATGTTATGCCCATAAAAAAAATTTCCATAGGTTTTATAGGAGCCGGCAATATGGCTTACGGACTAATAAAAGGAATAACCGTATCGAAATCCCGCGACTTAAAAATTTTTATTTACGATACCGACCCGTCTAGAGCCGATTTTGTAAAAAACGCACTTGGAGTTAATTCTTTAAACAGCGTAGGCGAAGTAGTGGAAAATTGCGATATCGTTTTTATAGCCGTAAAACCTTATTCGGTGGAAAGCGTCGTCGAAGTTGCGGCGGGGACTTTAAACAAATTGAAAAACGGAAATAATATTCCCGTGTTTGTTTCAATTGCCGGAGGCGTAAAAATAGATTTTATAGAAACCGTATTTAAAAAGACGCTTAAAAACAGTTCTTTTTTAAAAATATTCAGGATTATGCCCAATATAAATTCTTTGGCAGGAAAAGGAATAGGCGCAATGTGTTATAACGCCGGCGTATCCGAAGATGACATAGCCGAAGTTTCCGAAATACTGGAGCTATCGTCGAAAATCATTCGCTTGGACGAAAAATATTTTGACGCCGTAACCGCTCTTAGCGGAAGCGGTCCCGCTTATATTTTTTTGATTGCGGAAGGACTTATAGAGGCCGGAGTTAAACTTGGACTTCCTAAGGATATTGCAAAAGAATTGAGCGTGCAGACTATACTAGGCTCCGCGGAACTTTTGAACAGCCCCGAATTTTCTAAGACTTCGACTAAAGATTTAAAAGATATGGTAACTTCGCCTGGCGGAACCACTGCATACGGGCTTGCCAAATTAGAAGAAGGGCGCATTAAGTATGTTCTGGATTCTGCCGTCAATGCGGCATATTTAAGGGCAAAAGGATTGGTTTAGATTATGTTCTTTTAAAATATGCAAAAATTTCTGCACAGGAAGACCGAGTACGTTTTCGAACGAGCCGCTGTATGATTCAACTATTCCGCTTTCGTCTTGAATTCCGTAACTTCCGGCTCTGTCTAAAGGCGGATGGGCAGATATATAAGAATTTATTTCTTTATCGCTTAAAGGTTTTATCGTAACCCAGGTTTTATCGTAACCGGTTGCGACGATATTTTTATCTATGTTTACTATGCTTATTCCGGAATAAACTTCATGCGTTTTTCCGGCAAATTCTTTTAGCATATTAAAAGCATCCTTTAAATCAAGAGGTTTTCCGTAAGCTTTGCCGTTAAAAAAAATAACTGTGTCCGCACCTATAATATAGCTGTTTTTATAATTCAAGGCAACGCTTTCCGCTTTCATTAAGGCTAATTGCCGGACGAAATTTTCTATAGAAATATTTTCTTTTAATTTTAAATCTTCAAACTTAGGTTCATCGGCTATATTATGATTTACGGCAATAAAACTAAATCCAAATTTTTTTAATAAAGATATTCTTCTTTGGGAAGACGAAGCAAGAACGTATTTCGGATTCATTTTAATTCATTTTTTTAATTTTTTGGGGGCCTGACGCCGAATATAACGGTGCCCAATCTTATTATCGTCGCTCCTTCTTCTATTGCGGCTTCAAAATCGCCGGACGTGCCCATGGAAAGAACTGAAAGTTTTCCTTTATAAACGGATTTTAAATTTATTTCGTCTATAAGCTCTTTTAAATGTTTAAAGTATTTCCTGCTTCCGCTTTCAAGCGGCGGCATAGCCATAAGTCCTGCGGCTTTAATATGTCGAAATTTATTTATTTCGGATATTAAACCGGTTAATTTTTCGGGCAATATTCCGCCTTTTGTTTTTTCCCCTGCAAGATTTACTTCTATTAAAATATTAGAGGTTATATTTTTTGCGGCCGAATGTTTTTCTATAATTTCCGCAAGTTCGATACCGTCCACCGAATGTATTAAATCAACCTTTCCGATAATATATTTTACTTTATTTTTTTGAAGACGACCTATGATGTGCCAGATAATTTCTTTATTATGGCTGAGCGTTTCAAATTTAGCCAAAAATTCCTGAACATAATTTTCTCCGAAAACTTTGACGCCGTTCCTTGCCGCTTCCGTTATTTCCTCCGCCGTTCTAGTTTTGGAAGCGGCAAGCACAGTTATATCGGAAAAATTCCGGCCGCTTTTTCCGGCGGCTATTTTAATCTTTTCATCAATATTTTTTATATTTTCGGATATCGAAATATTTATCACCTTAATTTAATTTTCAAAAGAACATATTATTGTTTTTCGGTTTTTTCTTGCAACATCATTTCCGGCAACGACCATGTTGCATAATCGCATTTAGGATAGTTAGAGCAGCTGAAAAATTTTCTTCCCTTTTTTGTTCTTTTTTCTACAAGATAACCGCCGCATCCGGTAGGGCAAGGTATTTTGGATTGATTAACTTTTACTGGAATCGGTTTAATATTTTTACACTCGGGATATCCGCTGCATGAAAGAAATTTTCCATATCTGCCCGCTTTTATAACCATAGGCTTTCCGCATTTTTCGCAGATTTCTCCCGTTTCTTCATTTTCAGGTTCGATGTTTTCGCCGTCTTGACTTATTTTTTTTATTTCTTTTGTGTTTTTACACTCCGGATATCCGCTGCAGGCAAGAAATTTGCCGAACCGCCCCATTTTTATAACCATAGGCTTTCCGCATTTTTCGCAGATAACGTCGGTAGGTTCGGACGAACCCTTTATGTTTTTAATATTGACTTTGGCGTCTTTAAAGTTTTTCATAAATTTGTCGTAAAAATCTGTAAGCAGTTCTTTTCTGTTTAACAGCCCGTTTTCGACGTCGTCTAATTTTTTTTCCATATTAGCGGTGAATTTCAAATTTATTATATCGGAAAAACCGGATTTTAAAATATCGGAAACGGTCATTCCAAGTTCCGTAGGTTTAAATTTTTGAGTTGCGCTCCCTTTTTTTGCGGTATCCGCCGACTCAGTAGTCATTACGACGTAGTCTTTGGTCTTGATGTTGGCTATTATGCTCTGGTAGGTAGAAGGCCTTCCTATGCCGTTTTCGTCTAAAGCCTTGACTAAGCTTGCTTCGGTGTATCGCGGAGGAGGAGAAGTAAAATGCTGAAAAACGTCGGCTTTTTTTATGGAAGCAGGATCGCCTTTTGAAAGCAGTTCGAATATTTTAATTATAGACGAAGGATTTTTTTCGTTTTGAGTTTGAACATTGTTTTCTTCTTCTAAAGTCTCTTTATTTTTAAGATTTTCATTGATAACTTTCTGAAAGCCGTCGAATTTTAATATGCTTTCGGTAGTCTTAAAAATATATTCATCTTTTTCTTTATTTTTGCCGATATAAGCTCCTTTTAGCGTCAGAGCGTACTGGTCGTATATGCTTTGGCACATGAAAGATGCCGTAAAATACGTCCATATAAGATTGTATAATTTGAATTCGTCGGCGCTTAGGTATGCCTTAATTTTTTTAGGCGTCAATAAAATATTCGTCGGCCTGACAGCTTCGTGCGCATCCTGAACTTTTTTGGCGTTTGCGGTTGTTTTGCTTTTTTTAGGAGAATTTTTATCGGCATTATAGTCTAAACCGTAAACTTCATTTATAAATTTATTAGCTGCCGATGCCGCTTCGTCCGATATTCTCGTGGAATCCGTCCTCATATATGTAATAAGTCCTATCGGACCTAGAGATTTTTTACTTACGTCTTCCACCGCCCCTATTTTGATGCCCTCATAAAGTTTTTGTGCCACGGACATTGTTTTCTTAACTGGAAAATGAAGTATTTTTGCGGCTTCTTGCTGCAGGGTGCTCGTTATCAAAGGCAGAGGGGCTTTTCTGTAAGTCTGCTTTTTCGATACGTCTTCGATAGAAAAATCGTTTTTTATCGAAAGAAGCCTGTTTTTCAATTTTTCGGCTTCTTTTTCGGATTTAATTTCAGGGTCTTTCCCGTTTATTTTAAACAGTTCGCCTTCGATATCGGTAGAAAATTTTTTCTTATCTCCGCCTTGAATTTCAAATAAAGCCGTTACCGTCCAGAATTCTACTTTGACGAAAGCGTTTATTTCTTTCTCTCTTTCTACTATAAGATACAGTGCGACGGATTGAACTCTTCCGGCGGAAAGCCCTCTTCTTACTTTATCCCATAAAAAAGGGCTGAGGTTATAGCCGACTAAACGGTCTAAAATTCTGCGCGCTTTTTGGGATTCGTACATAGATTCGTTTAAGACGGCGGGATTTTTTATAGCCTCTAAAACTTTATCTTTAGTAATTTCATGAAAAAGAACCCTTTTTATATCGGGTTTTTTGCCGTTAATTTCGTCTATAATCTCTTTTATGTTCCACGCTATGGCTTCTCCCTCGCGGTCAGGATCGGGAGCCAGATAAATAATATCTGCTTTTTTTGCAAGTTTTTTAATCTCGTCTACGGTTTTTTCCTTTCCCTTTATTATTTCATATTTAGGTTCGAAGCCGTTTTTTATGTCCACTCCTATTGAACTTTTCGGTAAATTTTTAATATGTCCCACCGTCGCTTTGACTATAAAATCGGGCCCCAAATATTTATTTATAGTGTTTGCTTTAGAAGGAGACTCTACGAGAACTAAATTTTTCATATTTTTTTTATAATTCCTCCGGGCAGCCTTTCTATTTCCGAATTTATTTCGAGGATAGAAAGCGCTCTCATAATTTCATTTTCATTTGCTTTTAATCTAATATTGCTTAGTTTCAATAAATTGTCAATAGTAATATTTTCTTTTGTTAAAGAATTTATTATAAATTTGTTGATAACCTCATATTTTTCTCGTTCGTTCTTCCCGTAAGCGACGGCGTCTTTTTGGGTATTTGCAGCTGCAGTTATAGTTATGTTTTTTTTGTAATTTTCTTCGCCGAGAAAAATTTTTACTTTCTTGCCGGCGTCTTTAAATTTTTTTATTAAACTTGAAAGAGAGCTGTTATGCGACAGATAAAGTATAGCCATCTCTTGCGATAAATGAAAAGCGAGGCTGTTTCTTAAGGCAAATCCGTATTTTGAATTTTTTGCAAAAGGGTCTAAGGCTGAAATTTGCGGAAATTTAAGATTTAATTGTTTCGGTATATTTTTATATGCCGATTTTAATAGAGAATAGGGTTGAATTATTAAAATAAATATATCTTTGCTTAATTTATCCGTAAACTTTTCGATAAAATTGTTATCCGCATATTCGTACATTCCTATGCATAAAGAAGAAAATTTTTGGTTACAGTCTTTATCTTTGCAGTAAAAGTAAAGTTCATTTATTAAAGGCAAATCCGGTTTAAAGACGTTAGCGCCCACATATCTGGACGACGTTAAAAATAATCCTTCATTCAGTTTTTGCGATGAAGTATTAGAATAAAAATCTTCAAATAAATCGTTTGGGTCGTATATATGCAAAAATTCCGGCAAAGAAGAGGAAATATTTTGTTTGCGGCCGTAATTTATAATGAGGGAAGTTTTTAAAGGTTTGATTTTTAATGCGCTTAATAAATTTATTTCGTTTTCGGCGCCGTTTTTTAACCTTTCATAAAAATCGTACTTTTTTAAATCCTGAACATCGGCAGGAGAAGTTTTTTCATGGGCAGATTCTTTTATATGCCCTTCCCGTTTTGCGTTTAAATATATCCTATAATTTTTATACGACTTAAAATCCTCAATATTCATGATAATAATAATAAAATAAAATTCAAAAAAATTAAACGGTTGATTGTATTTTTAAATAAATTGGATTGACTGCGTAAAAGATAAGGTGTATAAATATATAAAAAGAACAATATAAAATAATAATTATAATAATTAAATTGTTATTAAAATACAATATGAATAAAATAAAAATTTTATTTCTTGGTTCGGTAATTTTTTTTACTATTTTTATATTTTCGTTATATGCATGCAAAAGCGCTGCCGCCAAAAACGGCAATGCATTAAATAAAGAATCGGTTATAAGAATTGCCTTGGTAATGCCCGTAGAAGGCAGGTATGCTTTTTTCGGAAAGCAGTTTGTACACGGAATGCTATTGAGTTTAAAGAAAAGAGAAGCGTCTAAGGTAAAATTCATTATAGTCAACTTGCCTTTAAGCGCAGACAAAACAAGTATATACGGTTTGTTCAAATCTTTAAACAAACAAGGCGTTTCGGCTATAATCGGGCCACTTTTTGCCGGACAGTTAAAATATTTTTCAAAATATTCCGATGAATTTAAAATTCCGGTCATTACTCCTTCGCCTGTAGTCCCCAAGAATTATTTATCCCATTTTGTATTCAGTTATGGAATGACTTTGAAACAGGAAATAAAAACGAATATGAAATATGCATATGAACACGGTATTAAGTCCGTTTCCGTCATATATCCTTACTACGGATATGGACCTTTAATTTTAAAGTATATTATCTTTTATGCTAAAAAATTTGGAATAACTTTATTAAATAAAACTGCATATAATAGAAATACGGTAGATTTTTTTAATAATTTTGAAAACTTAGTTATTTTTAACGCTATAACAAACCGTAACGTAACTGCAGCCGAAAGAGCCGAACTCGGTGTTACAAAATACGACCTCATGAACGGCATAACAAAGTCGAAACCTAATATCCCATTTGGGGGTCTTTTTGTATTAGGCGGCAAATCCAAGCTTAAACTAATTTTAACTCAGCTAGTTTATTATAATATCACAGGATTCCCTTTATTTACGCTTAGTTCTATCGACTCGAGACGCTTTATGGAAAAAAACGCTTTTTATATGGAGAATTCTTTTTTTCCGGACGGTTTTTTTAAGCATGCCCATAACGCTATAGTAAAAAAATTTTCGTCTGCTTATAAAAAATCATATGGAAAAGCTCCAAATATACTTAGCGCCGAAGGTTACGATATAGGGAAAATCGTTATAAAAGCATCTGCATTAGAATCGAACGCCGTCGGTTCAAGCCCGTCAAATCAAAACGCACCTAAAGGAGTAAGTTTTTATAAAGCCATATTGAAAATAAAAAAAATTAAAGGCATATGCGGCATAATTAACTTAAAAAATAATATATTTAAAAAATCGCTTTATCTTTTTAACTACAAAAACGGAAAAATTTATATACTTAAAAACCCGCTGGAGGCATCTTAATGGAACTATTTGAATGTATAGGCTCAAGAACGTCGAAAAGAGATTTAGAAGACAAGCCCGTGCCTAAGGAGATTATAGACAAAATACTTAAATTATCGCTGAGGGCTCCTTCGTGGGCAAATTCTCAGCCGTGGGAGATAGCGGTTTCTACCGGTAAAACCTCCGAATTTATTAAAACGAATCTTTACGAACTTGCGAAAAACTGCACCCCTATTAATCCGGATTATCATTTTCCAGATTCCTGGCCGGAAAAACAAAACAATAATATGTTTGAAACCGGCAGGCACAGGTTTGAATATATAGGCATTAACAGGGACGACAAAGAAAAAAGAACCGAATTTTCCCTTCGCAACTATGTTTTTTTTCATTCCCAGACTGCCATTTTTATATATATGGATGAAAATTTAGGTCTATGGTCGGTTTTCGACTGCGGTTTTTTAGCGCAGAACATTTTGCTCGCTGCGCACGATTTAGGCTTGGGCGCGTGTCCTCAGGCTTATTTAATCGCATACCCCGACGTTCTAAGGAAAGCATTTAAACTACCTAAAAATAAAAAGTTTCTGCTCGGCATTTCTTTGGGTTATTACAAAAAAGCAAGCAAGGTAAATGAAATAAAAACTTTCAGAAACGAAGACGTTATAAAATATTTTGAATGATAAAGTTTAACGCTTTTCCAATACCTTTTGTCTTATAATATAATTATAACAAATTAATAATTTATGCTTTTAGTGTCTTTTTAATATAAACTCTTTTAGTACGGCTGCGTTGTTGTTTATTTCGTTTTTAAGCCCGTATAATAAGGTTAAGTTTTTTTTGCCGGTTTTTAGTAATCTTAATATTTCCGCTATCGAATTATCCGAATTCGGTTCGGCGGACGAATTATGCGTGCGGTCGTATTCCGAAAGCTCTTCCAAATATTTTGTTTTAAATTCTTTAAACTCTATTGCCGCTTCATGAAACGACCTTCTTAATTCATTTGACGGCGCTATATCTTTAAACCAGAAATCTATTTTTGCCTTTTCTTTACTTATACCTCTCGGCCATAACCTGTCCACTAATATTCTTATGCCGTCTTCATCTGACGGTTCATCGTAAATTCTTTTTATATTCAGCATAATTTTTTTCCTCGGACATTTGCATTAATAAATAAATTATATCAGAAAAAATATAAAAATTTGCCCAATATTAAAAACGGTTACCGTATGATATAATTAATTGTATATAACAAATATAAATAAATAGAAATAGAATTAAAATTTATTAAAGTTTATCTCCAATTATTTTTACCGGAATAGCCACGGAAATTGGAGTCGAATCTTCCGCAAGGGATGCCGCAAACCGGGGATTTTATCCGGTAATCGCAGAAGACTGCGTATCTTCCATGGATAAGGAAGCACACGGCAGGTCATTAGAAAATATGAGAAAAATGTTTATATGCGAAAATTCTAAAATTATCGTTGAAAATATTCTTAGATAAACTTATATGATTCCGCCAAACCAAAAAAAAGTAGAAGACTTGATTCAGCTTGATTTAGGATATATTCCGGACGTAAACATCGACGACTACAGGCTTACGATACAAGGATCGGTCGAAAATCCGGCGATTTTCACTTACGAAGACATCGTAAAAATCGGTAAAGATAAAGTAACCGACGACTTTCACTGCGTTACCGGCTGGACTAAAGAATCGGCGGAATGGGAGGGCGTTTTGTCGAAGAAACTTGCCGCTATAGTCAAACCCCTTAATAATGCAAAATATGTTTTAATTGGTTCTTACGACGGTTATACGACAAACGTAGATACCGGTTTCCTTCTCAAGGACAACTCGATATTTGCCTTAAAATATGCCGGACAAATTTTAACGCCCGAACACGGTTTCCCAGTGCGCCTCGTTATTCCCGATAAATATGCATATAAAAGCGCAAAATGGGTAAAAACGGTTACCTTTTTAGACAAAGAAGAGCTTGGGTACTGGGAGCAAAGAGGCTATTCCAACGGCGCAGACCCGTTCAAAGAAGAAAGATACGCTTAGAGAAAGGGGAGATTGGCAAAATGAAACTATATTGGCGACTCAAGCCCAGATTATAGTTTGTCGTAAAGTCTAACATCATAGATTTCCACGCAAAGTTTAACGTAATACCCGACTATGATATAATTAATTATGTATTACAAATATAAATAAATAAAATTAAAATTTATTAACTTTATATCTGCTTCGTATATAAAAATGACCGAAAGCGAATTTATAAATATTCTAAAAACCGGCGATTTCAAAGAGCGGTTTAATGCCGTAAGCACGGCGGATCCCTCTTATCTCATTCATGCTTTAAAAGATAAAGACGAAAACGTAAGATATAAAGTCGCCTCAAGAATACCCGCCGAAAATTTAACGCCTCTTATAAACGACCAGTACAAAGAAGTACGTTTAATAGTCGCAAAAAGAATAGACGCAAAAGAGCTTCCAAAAATGCTCAACGATAAATCTTTCTGGGTAAGGCACGCGGTTGCCGAAAGAATAGACGAATCTTTTCTGCCTTCATTAATGCGCGATAAAGAGCCGATAGTAAGAATTAAGGTCGCCGAAAGAATAGACCCGAAATATTTAAAGGATATGATTAAAGACGACGAAGCATTAGTAAGAAAAGCCGTATCTAGAAGAATTCCCGAAGAATATCTACCCTTAATGAAAGACGACAAGAGCGAAAGCGTCAGGAATATCGTTGCCGAAAGGATGTCTAAGTTATGAAAACCGTTCTTATTACGGGTTCTACCGATGGAATAGGGAAACATACCGCCGTTATTCTTGCGCAGAAAGGCTTTTCCGTCTTGATTCACGGCAGGAATGAAGAAAAATGCAAACAAATATTAAATGAAATTTCTTCTTTAACGGGCGCTAAAAATTTGGATTATTTCGTCTGCGATTTATTGTCGCTAAAAGAAGTTTATCGTTTTTCCGAAGAGGTTAAAAAAAGGTATGAAAGTTTAGATATTTTGATAAACAACGCCGGCGTTTATTTGAAAGATTACATATTGTCTCCGGAAGGAATAGAAGCTACGTTTCAGATAAACCATCTTTCGATGTTTTATCTAACGTTAAATCTTCTTCCAATTATTCAATCGGCAGGAGAACCCGCCCGCATAATAAACGTAAGTTCGACCGCGCATGCTTCGAAAATGGATTTCGACAATCTCGTAAAACCGGTAAAATACGACGGGCACAGAGCCTACAGCCTTTCTAAATTATGCAATATTCTTTTTACCTTCGAGCTAAGCGAAAGGCTGAAGGATAAAAATATCACTGTAAACTGCCTGCATCCGGGAGTCATAAACACGAAACTTTTAAAAGCAGGCTGGGGCGCAGTCGGAGGGTTTTTCGGCAGAAGTCCGCAGGAAGGGGCTAAGACCTCGGTTTATTTAGCCGTTTCTAAAGACGTAGAAAACATAACCGGAAAATATTTCAGCGATTCAAAAATTGCAAAACCGCACGATATAGCCTATGATAAAGATGCGGCGGCAAAATTATGGCGTCTGAGCGAAGAATTAATAAATAAAAGCGGTTATGAAATCATATAATATAAATTATTTTGAGAACTATTAATAAATATTATTTAACATATATAATGAGTTATTAAACAATGCGGAAGCCGACCCGGAGGATTTGGACGAATATAAATCCAAGAATATATTTTACGTTCCCCAAAAAGCCAGATGGGATTACCTGCAGAATAATGCGAAACAGCCGCATATAGGCAAGCTGATTGACGACGCAATGACCGAAATAGAAAATATTAATCCCGTATTAAAAGGCGTCCTTCCGAAAAATTATGCAAGGGAAGGATTAGACAAACAGCGCCTCGGCGAACTTATAGATTTAATAGGCACGATTGGTTTAGGCGAGAAAGAAAACATAAGCAAGGATATACTGGGTCGGGTTTACGAGTATTTTTTAGGGCAGTTTGCGGACGCGGAAGGTAAAAAAGGCGGACAGTTTTATACTCCAAGATGCATAGTTAAACTTCTTGCAGAAATGATAGAGCCGTATAAAGGCAGAGTCTATGACCCATGCTGCGGTTCCGGCGGAATGTTCGTCCAGTCCGAAAAATTTGTTCAGGAACATGGCGGCAGAATAGGAAACGGAAGAAGACGACGAAGTATTCGAAGAAAAGATGAAACGGCTGACGGCTTAGCTTTCGAAGCAAATAGAAGAAGAGAAAATGCTGGACGAAGAAATTAAAAAACAGCTTTCAAAAATAGGGATAAATTTGAAATAAGAATTTATGAAAAATATTAAAAACAAATTACGACAAAACGAAATTAAAAATGAATTAGCTATATATCAGTCGGAAAGCGGGGCAATCGAATTTAGAGCCGATATTAAAAAAGAAACTTTATGGGCGAGTTTGCAACAGATCGCGGATCTTTTTGGTATCGATAAATCCGGCATTTCACGCCACATAAAAAACATTTATAAAGACGGCGAATTAGATGAAAAATCAACTGTTGCAAAAATTGCAACAGTTCAAAATGAAGGCAATCGAATAGTAAAACGAGAAATAGAATCTTATAATTTAGATGTTATTTTATCAGTCGGTTATAAAGTAAATTCAAAAAAAGCTACTAGATTTCGCCGGTGGGCGACCACAACATTAAAAGAGCATATTATAAAAGGTTATTCTATTAACAGGGATCGTATTGCGTCAAATTATAAACTGTTTTTAAAAGCGTTAGACGATGTAAAGGCTCTTTTGCCGGAAAGCAGTAAGACAGATACTGTAAATATCTTAGAACTCGTATCTATTTTTGCAGATACGTGGTTTTCTTTAAATGCATACGATGCCGAAGAGCTGCCAAAAGCAGGGATTACGAAAAATCAGATAGAAA
Source organism: bacterium (assembly GCA_021822485.1). GTDB lineage: Bacteria > SZUA-79 > SZUA-79 > Acidulodesulfobacterales > Acidulodesulfobacteraceae > Acidulodesulfobacterium_A. Next base: position 8,611 of record JAKAQP010000007.1, on the reverse strand, counting down.
TTACTGCGGATGAATTAAGAAATACCCTGCAGGAACTAAAAAAAGAACTCATTGCCAAAAACGAAGCCGCCGATTTATTCGGTATCGAAAGGAAGGAAAGGAATATAGAAAATATCGTCGGAAACGTCTTTCAATCTTTCGGCGGAGAATATGTCTATCCGACCGTTGAAGAAAAAGCCGCAAATTTATTATATTTTTTCATAAAAAATCATCCTTTTATCGACGGCAACAAACGAAGCGGCGCATTTGCATTTATATGGTTTTTGCAAAAAGCAGGCTTGTTGAATATGCAACGCTTAAGTCCTAATGTGCTAACGGCACTTACTTTGCTTATCGCCGAAAGCAATCCGAAAGATAAGGACAGAATGATAGGTATTATCCTGCAGATTTTAAGGGGCGGCAGTGAAAAAAAACGAAATAATTGCAGAAATATGCAAAAATAGAAATAATAATTTCATTCTGAATCGTTTCCAAAATAGAATTAGGCATCAAGCGGGTATATGAACGCGAATTACGGCGATATCGCCAGTTTTACCTGACCTAATGTCAAATTCGGGAGTCACTGCCTCCCGAATTTGACATTAGCGGTATTATGCTTATAGAAAAGCTTATAAAAAAAGCCGTTGAATATACTTCAAAACCCTCTCTTATAAAAGCTTCCAATAAAAGAGGAGGAAAAAAATACATTGAAAATACCGGCGAATGCTCCTACTCTTTAGACGAAGAAGCTATTTTAAAAGACGCTATGTATGACGGCTATTATGCTATAGAGACCAACGACTTAGACCTTACCCCTAAAGAAATAATATCGAATTACGGTATGCTCTGGAAGATAGAAGAGTCTTTCCGCATTATGAAATCTTCCATGGAAGTAAGACCCGTGTTCCACTGGACGGAAGGAAGAATAAAAGGGCACTTTATGGTATGCTTCCTATCCTTCCTTCTTGAAAGAAATTTGGAATTTAAACTTAAAGAAAAAGATATAGATTATTCGCCGGAAAGAATTAAAGAAGCCCTTAATTCTTTGAATTTAGTAGAAGCAGATTTAGGAGGCAATAAATTTGTCGTAAAAATAAAACCTGATTCTTTAGCCAAAAACATATCTCGTCATTAAGGATAAACTACCCAAAAAACATTCCTGATACCGTTTAATCCCACATAAATACTGCTCAAAATAGCAATCGTAGTAAAATTTTACACGAAATAAAAATGCAGATGCGCTATTTTATTGACTTTGAATGGGGTGAGGTGTCAAAGTCAGGAATAGGTATATATATTCACCTGTAAAAACTATAAATTTTTCAATTTATTTTTTTATGATATAATTTATCTAAATTCATTCTATTATGTATTATGAAATAAATTTCAATTTCTATTTTAATATTACCTTAACTCACCCAAATTGTCCAACAAGCTGTTGGACAATTGCCCTAGGACACAATATTTAATACTAACAAAAAATTAAAGATCCAATTCTTAGGCTGAACAATTAGAAGCGGAATTGAAAGCATTAGATAGTAAAAAATAAGGAAAATATTTGGCTGCGACTTAGCGCATACCGACAAAACTATATTTTATTAATATTAAATTCATAATATTTATAATTACGAAAAATAAATTGCAACAAAACGAAATTAAAAATGAATTAGCCGTATATCAATCTGAAACCGTGGCAATCTAATTCAGAGGTATTGGCAAAATGAAACTATATGTGCGACTCAAGCTCAGATTGCAGATTTATTTGAAGTAGATAGGACAGTCGTGACAAAACATATAAGAAATATACTGAATAATGGCGAACTTGATTTCAAACAAGTATGTGCAAAATTTGCACATACTGCGACAGACGGCAAAACTTATCAATCTCAATTTTATAATATAGACCTTGAACCTGCGAAAGAATATCTGTCTTTAATGAAAGACGACAAGAGCGAAAGCGTCAGAAATATCGTTGCGGAAAGATAGAATCTTATAATTTAGATGTTATTTTATCGGTTATTGCAATGTGCAAAAAATGCACATTGCAAATATAATAAAGGCAGATAAAGCGTTTTATTATTTTAAAAAAATTGTTAATATAATACGGATATATTAAATAAAATTAATTAAATAATTAATCAATAAATTAATACGGAGCGTTTAATGTCCATAAAAACCGTTTTAAATAATTTAAGAGCCGCATATACAAATGAAAGAGATTTGGGCACGGCTTTTGAAAAATTAACACTAAATTTTTTAAAGACGGATAATATATACAAAACTTTATATAAAAATGTATGGATGTTTAAAGATTTTGTTATATCCCATCCCGAATATGGTTTAAAAGAAAATGACACCGGCGTTGACCTTGTAGCAGAATTTAGGGAAGGAGATGAAAGATTTTGCGCTATACAGTGCAAGGTTTACGAAGAAGGACATAAATTAGTCAAAGAAGATATTGATTCTTTTTTCACTGCATCCGGTAAAAAAATTTTTACCGACAGGTTATTGGTAGTTACCACGAACAGTATAAGCGATAACGTAAGCGACTCTCTTAGTGAACAGACCGTTCCCGTAAGCCTGATAACTTTGGACGATCTGGAAAACAGTTCTATCGATTGGCTGCAATTTGATATAAATAAAATCGAAAATCTTGAAGTAAAACCCAAAAAAACGATAAGACCGCATCAAAAAGAAGCTTTGGAAAAAGCCGTAGAATATTTTAAATATCATGACAGGGGAAAGCTGATTATGGCTTGCGGTACGGGAAAAACCTATACTTCGCTTAAAATAGCCGAAGCTATAACGCAAGGTAACGCAAACATACTGTTTTTAGTGCCGTCGATATCGCTTTTATCGCAAACCTTAAAAGAATGGAATTATGAAGCCGAAAATCTGATAAATTCATATGCGGTATGCTCCGACGTTAAAATAGGCAAAGACGAGGATTTAAGACTGCATGAACTTTCTTTCCCCGCTACTACAAATGCAGATAAATTATTAGAAAATTTTCAAAACGGCAACAACACAAAAGGCAGAACCGTAATTTTTTCGACGTATCAATCGCTTGACGTAATTCAAAAAGCGCAGTCTAAGGGGCTGCCTGGATTCGATTTCGTAATATGCGATGAAGCCCATAGGACTACGGGAGTTATTAAGGGTCCAATAAAAGACGATTCTAACTTCGTCATGATACACGACAACGACAAGATTAAAGCTAAAAAGCGGATGTATATGACGGCAACCCCAAGAATTTATACTTCAAACGTTAAAAATACCGCTAAGAAAAAAGACATAGTGCTTTGTTCTATGGACGACGATTCTGAAATATACGGGGAAACTATATATAAATTAAGTTTTTCCAAAGCGGTAGAACTTGAGCTATTGTCCGATTATCAGGTTATGGTTTATATGGTGGCGCAAGATTTTATAAACGAAGATATGCAGTCGGAACTTGAGAGAAAAGACAATACTCTAAACTTAGGCGATTTGTCTAAATTAACCGGCTGTTACAACGGGTTATCCAAAAAAAGCATAGACGATTCCAATCTATTTATCGATACGAATCCTATGAAAAGAGCCGTTATGTTTGCCGGCAAAATAGAAATTTCTAAAAAAATAGCCAAAGAATTTAGGAAAATAACGCAGAATTTGGGCGATTTAAGATGTGAAGCAGAGCATATAGACGGTACTACGAATATTATAGATAGAAATAATCGCATAGATTGGCTGAAAGAACCAATTCCGGAAGGCGAATGCAGAATATTATCGAACGCAAGATGTTTGTCGGAAGGCGTCGATATTCCGGCGCTAGATGCCGTAATATTTTTAAATCCTAAAGATTCAGAAATAGATATTATTCAGGCGGTCGGAAGAGCTATGAGGAAATCTGAAGGAAAAAAATTCGGATATATTATATTGCCGGTAGCCATACCCGTTAACAAGGCGCCGGAGGATGTTTTAAAAGACAGCAACTATAATATAGTTTGGAATACGCTTGAAAGCCTGCGCGCCCACGACGATAAAATGGACAGGGAAATAAACCAATTAAAATACAACGGAGAAAGCGACAGGATACATATAATAGGAACCGGCGTAAGTATTTCGAAGGAACAGCTTAATTTCGACTTTCCGGAAGATAAAATAAGGATGTGGAAAGACGCCATAAGAGTAAAAATAGTCGAAAAATGCGGCGATAAGGAATATTTATTGAATTGGACGAAAGATATAATAGACATAATGAACGTCCATATCGCAAGAATAAACGAAATTTTAAAACAGAACGCAAACGACAGGAAAGAATTCGATGTTTTCTTGGAAGAATTAAGACAGAATATAAGTCCCGTAATATCCGAAGAAGACGCTATTATTATGCTATCCCAGCATCTTATTACAAAACCTGTTTTCGAAACATTATTCGATTCCGATTTTGTAAAAAGAAACCCTATTTCTCTTGCTATGGATAAAATAATAAACTTGTTGGACGAAAAAGGGCTTAAAAACGAAACCAAGAAATTGGAGCGGTTTTATGAATCGGTTAAAAATAAAGTAAGCGCGATTAAAAATCCGGAAGACAAACAAAAGGTAATAATAGAACTTTACGACAACTTCTTTTCTCTCGCAAATCCAAAATCGTCGGATAAATACGGCATAGTATATACGCCGGTAGAAATAGTTGATTTTATCGTTAACAGCGTAGAGCATGTTTTAAACGAAGAATTCGCTACAAAGCTTGAAAACGAAAACGTCCATATATTAGACCCTTTTACAGGAACCGGCACTTTTATTACGAGACTGCTTCATAACGGCATAATCGGTCCAGATAAATTAGAAAATAAGTATAAAAACGAACTGCATGCAAACGACATTATGCTTCTTGCGTATTACATAGCAGCCGTTAATATAGAAGAAACCTACAAAAATATTACCGGAAAATACGAACCTTTTACGGGTATAGTTTTAACCGATACTTTTCAGATGCTTGAAGACGAATATAAGTCGCAAGAACAACAAATAACTATGTCCGCTACCGACGAAGAAATATTTTATCCGCTAAAAAGAAACAGTAAAAGAGCGTTAAAACAAAAACAGCAAGATATCAGGGTTATCATAGGCAATCCTCCATATTCGGCAAAGCAGGAAAATGCTAACGACGATAATAAAGCCGATAAATATCCCAAGTTGGACGAAAAAATAATAAACACGTACGTTAAAAATTCTATTGCCCAGAATAAACAAAGTCTTCACGATTCATATATACGGGCTTTCAGGTGGGCGACGGATAGAATTAAAGATAAAGGAGTAATATGCTATATAAGCAATAATTCTTACATTAACGGCAAAGCTCTTGACGGTTTCCGCAAAAGCCTTTTAGACGAATTTACTTCCGTTTATTGTTTTAACCTAAAAGGCAATTTTAGGGCTTATAACGCCGAAGAAGGCGAAAACGTTTTCGGAAACAGATGCGGAACCGGAGTAGCTATAACTTTACTCGTAAAAAACCCCGATAAAGCAAAAAATAATAAAATATTCTATTATGAAATACCTGAAAAATTAAAAACTAACGAAAAATTAAATTATATTTCTTATATAAAAGGCATAACACATATAAAATGGCAGGAAATTGTCCCCAACGAATCCCATGACTGGATTAAAAAAAGAAATCCCGTATTTTCGGAATTTATTCCTATGGGCGATAGAACAAATAAAGAAAATAAAACGATATTTAATATACACTCAAGAGGTATTGCAACAGCAAGAGATTCATGGTGTTATAACTTTTCAAAAGAAAAACTTAAAAACAACATAAAAACTATGATTGAGTTTTATAACGGCGAAGTCGACAGATATAGCAATGCGGGCAATATACCGAAAAATATAGATAGTTTCGTCAACAACGACCCGACTAAAATAAGCTGGTCGGATGGACTTAAAAATAAATTAAAAAATAAAAAAAAGTTAGAGTTTAATAGTCAAGATATAATTACTGCCGTTCATAGACCGTTTTGCAAACAATGGCTTTATTATAACAGAGATTTAAATGAAAGAGTTTACCAAATTCCAAAAATATTTCCCGATAAAAATTCGGATAATTTATTAATCTGCGTAAACGGTATAGGCGATAAAGAATCTACATGTATCATTACAAATAAAATTGTGGATTTAAATTCTTTACATTCCGGCACGCAATCCTTCCCCCTTTACTACTACGAAAAAACCGATGATGAAAATGATGAAAATAATTCGCATCCAGGTTTATTTAATTCGGAACCGCAACAAGAAGAAGCTCAATATGCTAAAAAAGACAACATTTCCGATGAATTTTTAAAAGAAATACAAGATAAATACCATGACGCAGGCATAAATAAGGAGGATATTTTTTATTATATATACGGCATATTGCATAACGAAGATTATAAAAAGACGTTTGCAAACGATTTGACTAAAATGCTGCCGCGCATTCCGTTTATCGCCGAGTTTAAGGATATAAGCAAATACGGCAGGGAATTGGCAAATTTGCATATTAATTACGAAAATATAGAACCGTATCCCGTTAAGGAAATAATATCGGAAAATGCCAAAGATTTAACGGAAAAAGAACTTTACCGTATAGAAAAAATGAAATTCGGCAGAAAAGAAAAGGATAAAGATAAAACAACGATAATATATAACGATTACATAACCTTATCCGATATACCTTTAGAATCCTACGATTATATCGTTAACGGCAAATCTGCAATAGACTGGATAATGAACAGATATCAAATAAACACCGATAAAAACAGTCTTATAAAAAACGACCCAAATTTATATCTTGAAGAAATTAACGATTACAAATATATCGTCAACCTTATAAAAAAAATAATTAATTTAAGCATAAAATCTCTTGATATAATAAAGGAAATTTCAACATATAAGATAGTCGAATCAGAATCTGCGACTGAAAGCCCAATAAAATACGATGATAATGCCAAAAAGTCTAACGTAATCGATTTCCCGACAAAGTTTGACGTAATACCCGACGACGACGTTCCCGAAGAGCAGAAATTCGTCGAATATCTTCCGGTGTATTCTTTGGAAGCTGCCGCTTCGAAGTTTAGCGCAGAGCAGTACGTCGAGTTGCTCGGCTGGAAAACCCTTAAGAATTTAAATTATTTTCATAAATTATATCCCGATATGTTTATAGCGAAAGTCGTCGGCAAATCCATGGAGCCGACTATACCTGACGGCAGTTATTGCATATTCCGCTATGAACCGCAAGGTTCGCGCGAAGGCAAAGTAGTGCTTGCGGAAATGATGCATGAGTTAGACCCAGAAACGAATCAAAAATTTACGGTAAAAAGATATCATAGCGAAAAAGAATATTCTGGAGAAGACGGTCGTTGGTCGCATAAAAGAATTATTCTTTCTCCGGACAATAAAGACTTTGAAAACATCATATTGGAAAACGCTTCCGAAAACAAATATAAAATAGTGGCGGAGTTTGTTGCCGTTGTATAAATAAAAAGGCTATTTTAAATCAACGGCGGCATTATCAAACGGTTCAGAAAAAGGTGTCGGATTTTATTTTACGCATATGAAAAGGAAAAATTAACGATAAAGATGTTGCGTAAAATTAATCCGACACCTTTTTCCTTTTATTTTAAAAGATGCGCTTAAACAATCCTTTCTTTGCAGGTTTTATTAACGGTTTGTAAGATTCCAAGTCTGCTATATCTTCAGGTTTTTCCTTTGAAACGATAATCCATGGCGGCGGCGTTGTTAAAGAACAGCCGCCTCCTGACATTCTCGGATGGTAAATTTTTATTATAGACGGTTCGTCTTTTGTGTGGACGTAAAACCATCCGCAAATCTTATCCAGATTTTTTATTTCGTCCATCCTTTCCTTTAAAAATCCGGCTGTCGCTCCGGCGTCCATTTCACCCTTCTCGTCGTCCGTCTGGGTATAAACGTAATGCCATTGCGAGCCGGAATTTTTAACGTCTTCTATAAGTTTTTCGACGTCCTCCCACTGCAAAAGACCTGAAAAAGCCACGGTGTCTGCTTTATAAGACATATTTACCCCTCCTTTTTATTTTTCTACATTATCATTATCTAGAATATTGAACATGCAGTTAATTTTTTTAAATAATTGTAATTCCTTATGTTATCTTCATTAAAAAATTATAGCATAAAATTAAATATAAAATTTTTTTTATATTTTACTTGACTATATAAAAAAATTTTTATATACTTAACATATACTATGATAATATATGTTTTAATCGTGCATGATTAAATAATTTTTATTAAATTAAACGAGGAGGTATAAATGTCCGGAAACAATATGGGTTCCTGCGGATGCGGGTCGGGAAAAGCTAAAAAAACTACTCCGAAAGAAGCGGTGGTTGATATAAAAAATCTTGAAAACGGCGTGCTTGTTGAGTTGAACGCGGAAGAAGTTACAAAAAGCGATATGGAAAAAAGCATAGAAAATTGCAATACAGGCAAATGCGACTGCCTTAGCGATTCGCAAAAAGCCAGAATAAAATCTATTTCTTTAAAAGAAGGAGATTTTGGAAGTCTTTCCGTTGAAATAGAAGGCGATATCGACAAGGAGGAAATAAAACAGGCCATGGAGAAAGCGGCAAAA
>JAKAQP010000031.1 GCA_021822485.1 bacterium | reverse complement strand
AGATTTCAGCGCCGCAGAATAATTAACCAACATCGCAGGATTATGCATCAGCGCCGACGGATTATGCATCAGAGAAAGATTATCCGGCGTTTTAGGCGTAAACGCAATGGACGTTAATTCAACTATTGAAAATTTTTAATATAAACTCATAATTCTGAAGTGAACTCTACTCCTATAGAATGAAGTTCTGCTTTAAAACCTTCTTTATCGTACAGATAATGGCAGAATTTAAGAAGAGGGACGCAATCTATTTTTATATTTTGCGCCTCCCTCTTTTATTTCCGATTAGTCCCGCAAATATATTTTAGGTTTCTTTCCTCAATGATTTTATTTTGCTGTCATAAACTGGAAAACTGCCGAATTTAAGTAAGTATCCGACGCTTCGTTATATTCCTTAGAATATCGACAACAAAAATGGTGTCAGATTTATTTCAATTTCATATTTAAAGTGTAAAAATAAGTCAAGCGCCATTTTTATAACTAAAATAATATATTATATTACAAAAATTTAACATAAATGTAATAAAACCGTAATAATTAAAATGTATAATTGTATAAAGATTAATAAAGATACGGCTTAATTATATAAGGTCGTTAATAGCGTAGTTAATAGTTATTAAGAATTTTATTAATTTTATTAATAACTTAACCATAAAAATGGAGGAACGGCTTTGACTATTAAATCATTTTACGGACTTAACAAAGATATGACGTCCAAGGAGATTGCCGAAAAAATACTGAATTCTTTGATAGTTAGCGTTAAAAAAGAAATGGCAGCCGTCATAGATGGAAAAAACGACGAGAACCTTCATAATTTCAGGGTTGCAATAAGGCGCATTAAAACGCTTTTAAAAATATTCCGACAGCAGCTTAGCCGCAGAGGGATATATTTTAAAAAGAAATTAACTAAGATAATGAAAGAAACCCAAAATAAAAGAGATTTAGACGTTCTTCTTAAGTCTATGGATTTATACGTTAAAGATGAAGTTCCGGCGCTATTAAAAGATGAAATAAGGCTAAAAATTGAAAAAGAAATAAGAATAGAACAAGGTAAAATTTTATCCGTTATAGGATCACAAGAATTTTGCGGTTTTCTTGCCGATTTTGAAAATGCGCTTAAGAACGGCGATTTATTCGATAATAAATTGAACGACGTGGAACCTCTCGAACATTTAGTTTTAACGATAAAAAAGACTTACAAAAAATTAACGATTATAATAAAAACTACTTCGTTAGACAATGAAGAACTTCATATATTAAGGCTTATTTTTAAAGAATTAAGGTATATTATGGAATTTTCTTCCGATTTGATCAAAGAAGATATTATAGTTCAAACAATAAGCCGTTTGGAAAAAATTCAGAAAACCCTCGGCGATGCTCAAGATAAAATAGTTCAGATAAATATTTATAAAAAATTAATAGATAAAAGCAAGCCTATAAGAAATTTAATAAAAAAAGCGTTAAACGCCGACAGGAAAAAAGTTATAGAACTTATAGAAAATTTTGAAGAAGATAAAGATATAAAATCATTTATCCGCGTGCTTAACGCATAGACGCCCCGCCAATCTATCAATTTAAAAAGTAAAAAGACAATGAAAAAATCGTTCAGATTAGGTATTATCGACGCGGGAAGCAATTCTATAAAACTGCAAATAATAGAAACGAAAGGCGGAAACTGCACCTTGATAGACGAATACAAAGTTCCAGCAAAAATAGGCTACGACTGTTTTAGAACCGGATATATAGACGGAGAATCTAAAAAAAATCTTTTTAAAGCTTTTAATTATATAAAAAAGATTATAGATTTAAACCGGACGGATACGGTTAAAGCGGTTGGAACGGCAGTTTTCAGGCATGCGAAAAATAAAGAAGAGATAGCCTCGGAAATTAAAAAGAACTGTGGAATAGATTTAGATATAATAAGCGGCGAAGAAGAAGCAAGGCTGTCCTTTTTAGCGGCGGCTAACAATTTTAAATTATCGGAATTAAACTCGTTAATAGCGGATATAGGAGGCGGAAGCACCGAAATTACCCTGTCGGAAAGAGGCAGGATATTACGGTCATTTAGTACGCCGCTCGGCTGTTTAAGGCTTAAAAACGATTTTTCTAAGAAAACGCCGCTCTATAATTTAAAAGTAACCGCTATGAGCGAGTTTATTGAGGGCGTCTTGAAAGGTTTACCCTATCGATTTATTGAAAAAGCTATTTGTACGGGAGGGACGGTAAATAATATAGCTGCGGTTTATAGCGCCTTTAAAGGTAAAAAAGCAGACTCAAGTCAAAACTATGTTCCCAGGTCGTTCCTCAAAGAATTTATCGAAAAAAATAAAAACAGTTCTTTTGACGAAATAAAAAAAATAGAAGCCGTAGATGCAGGCAGAGCCGATATTATTATTCCGGCCGCCGCAATACTTTACGAAATACTAATATATTACCGCCTCGAAGGATTTTATTTGCTTTCAGGGGGATTAAGGAACGGTCTTTTAATAGATGAATTAAATAAAAAAGGAGTTTTTATGACTGCGGTAAAAAAACAGGAGAAAAAATACGAAACTGATTTTCCGTTTGAAATGTTCGCAGAAATCGGGAAAAAATTCAACTTTGACGAAAAACATGCTAAGCAGGTTGCCTACCTTTCCGAAAAACTTTTTTTTGCGTTTGAAGAATCTTACAAATTATCGAGAGAATATCTCAGGTATTTAATCGCCGCGGCAATGCTGCACGATATAGGAAATTTCGTGTCGACGTCGAAACATCACAAGCATTCGCTTTATTTGATAAAAAATATCGAATTTTCCGGTTTTAGCGACTATGAAAAGGCGATAATCGCCAATATAGCAAGATATCACAGAAAAAGCATTCCTAAAAAACACCATGATTTATATAAAGATATAAGAGAAGGGGATATAGATGCCGTGATTAAACTTTCGTCTATACTCAGGGTTGCAGATGCTCTCGACAGGGAGCATAAAGGAAACGTCGAAGATATAAAACCTTCCGTTACTGATAAAATAATTACGATTAATCCGGTTTATAACGGAGATATACTTTTAGAATCCGAATCTTTGGAAACGAAAAAAGACTTAATGGAAAAATTAATCGGTAAGTACGTTTTTCTTAATGCTCAATGAAGACTAATATTTTTGGAGTCGTCGATATAGGGGCGGGCAGTATAAGATGTCAGATTTCCGAAATTTCTAAAAATTCTTATGCTGAGCGCAGAATAAGAATCCTTGAATATATAGTATTCCCGTTAAGTATCGGAGAGGATACTTTTCTTAAAAAATATATTACTTTAGATACCGTTTATAAAGCGGCGGAAATTTTTAAAAAAATTAAGCTGAAATTTAAAGAATACGATATAAACGGCAATTATAAAGCCGTATGCACCAGCGCAGTCAGGGACGCAGAAAATAAACATTTTTTTATAAACCATATAAGGGTGAAAACCGGTATAGAACTTGAAATAATAGATGCGGAAGAAGAGCTTTATATAAAATATTTAGGGGTGAGCGAAACGCTTAAAGGTTTTAAAAAGCTGGAAAGCAAAGGGGTAGTTCTTGTTAACCTGTCGAGCGGAAACGTCGGTATAAACATAAGAAAAAATAAAATAAGCCTGTTTTCTTCCACTCTTCCTTACGGCGCATTAAGAATTGCGCAGTTATTCAGCGACATAGAAGAAAAGATTAAATACAGGGCATACGAGCAGTATATAAACAAGCTTGTTCTGCTGCTTAAAAAGAGCCGCTTCGAATACGATAAAATCAATTCTGTAATAGGTTCGGATACATCTACGGGATTATTGCTTGAAATATTTAAACCGGAAGAAAATTTTTTCGATATTATAGATTTAGCAAATCTTTATTCTCGGATAAAAACCGTATCCGCTTCTCAAATATCGGGCGAATTATCTATTAACGAATATGAAGCTAAAATTATAAAGCCTGTTCTATATGTTTATATCTCTATTATGAAATCTGTCGGAGCAAAAAAACTTTATTTTTCCGACCAAAACTTTTCCGACCAACTTACGCGGTTTTATCTCGCAAAAACAAAAGAAAAAAAATTTAATAAAAAATTAATAGAATATTTTTTTTACTATGGAAAAAGGTATAACTTAGACGAAAAACATGCTAAACAGGTCCTTATATTTTCAGAAAAAATACGGCGTTCCCTAAAAAATATACTGAATGTTAAACCCGACGAGCGCACCGCTCTTATCGGTGCGGCAATTCTTCACGATGTAGGTTATTATACGAATATTAACGATCATCACGAGTATTCCAATAAAATTATTCATTCTTTAAACATACCCGGTTTGGACAGAGAAATACTTGAAAATATAGGATTTTGCTCTCTTTTTCATGGAAGCGGAGAGCGCCGCGCTTTGGATGCTGCGTATTACAAGTTGAGTCCCGAAAGAGAACTGACAATAAAAAAAATAATATCAATTTTGAAAATAGCCGACGCTCTCGATGCAAGCCATATGCAGTTAATAAAAGATATAACGTTAGAAGCGCTCGATAAATTAATAAAGGTTACCGTCGTTTCGTCAGTAACACCTTTTCTTGAGATAAAGCATTTTAAATTAAAATCTAAAGATTTTTTAGAAACATTCGGCATCCCCATAGAACTTTGCGTAAAGCTCGATTATGAATAGCATCGGCAAATATAATTATAATAACAGGGAATTAAGCTGGCTCGATTTTAACGAAAGAGTGCTTATGCAGGCTGCCGACGAAGCCGTTCCTATGTGCGAAAGGCTAAAATTCTTAGCTATACATTGTGCTAATCTCGACGAATTTTTTATGATAAGGGTGGCCGGATTAAAGGATTTGGTATCGGCTGGTTACAAAGAGAAAGATATATACGGTTTTACGCCGCCTGAAATATTAGAGGAAATTTCATGCAGAGTTAATAGTCAGGTTAAAAAAAATGCCGAAATTTTTCAATCGTTATCCCTGAAACTTTCCAAGCTTAATATCGAGATATTACCGACGGAGATGTTAGACATGGAGATATTGGACGAAATATTTTATAGCGAAATATCTCCCGCAATTACGCCCCTTATAATTTCGGAAATAGAAAAAATACCGTTTATTTTTAATTTAAAACTTTGTTTTTTCGTTGAATTAGAAAATGAAAATAAAGTATTCGACGCTTTGATTATTCTTCCCGAAAATATAAAAAAAGTTTATAAAATTAAAAAATCTAAAAAATCATACTATTTTACGCCGGAAAATATTTTAGAAAGGTATATAGATAAAATATTTCCGGCTTATTCCGTGAAAAACTATTTTTTATTCAGGGTAACAAGAAATGCGGATCTGCCCATAAAGCACGAAGATATAGAAGACCTTCTGTCATCAATAGAAGAAAACATTTCGGAAAGAAAGTGGAGCAATATCGTAAGGGTCGAAATAGACAGGGAAATTACCGATGCTTTGATGAACAAAATAAAACATTATCTAAATATAAACGTAAACGGAGATTACGCAGATAATGACGTATATACGACAAACCATCCACTTAATCTTTCGTTTCTGTTTAATATTATCGAAGAAAACAAAAGTTTGTATTATAAGCCTTTTAAATCGTCGATACCTGATTATTTGAAAAATAGAAGTATTTTCGATATTGCAAAAAAGAAAGATATTTTGCTTTTCAGGCCTTGCAACGATTTTAAAATTATATCTAAGTGGATTGCCGAGGCGGGAAACGATAAAAACGTGCTTTCGATAAAGATGACTTTATACAGGACGGATAAAAACTCTAAAATAGTTGAAGCACTGGCAAATGCGGCATTAAAAGGAAAGCACGTTTGCGCGGTAGTAGAGCTCAAAGCGAGGTTCGACGAAGAAAAAAACGTAAAATGGGCTAAGAAACTTGAAGAGGCAGGATGCATCGTGACTTACGGTTTTTCCGATAAAAAAATACATGCGAAAATATTTCTTGCGACGAGAAAAGAAGAGGGTAAAATAGTGAGATACGCCCATATTTCTACCGGTAACTACAACGAATATACCGCAAATATTTATACGGACATAGATTATATTACCGCCGAAGAAGAGGCATGTTCGGAAATATCCAATATGTTCAATTATATGACGGGCTACTCCGACATATTTAAATGGAGCAGAATAAAGTTAGCCCCCGTAAATCTGAGGCAAACGCTTTCGGGGCTGATAGACTTTGAAATAAGCGAGGCTAAAGCCGGAAGGCGCGCCGAAATAATAATCAAGGTAAATTCTGTATTCGACGCCGAAATTACAGATAAAATTTATGCGGCAGGTTCGGCGGGCGTTTTAGTAAAAATGATAATAAGAGGCATATGTTCGATAAAGCCGGGTATAAAGGATTTAAGCGAAAATATCGAGGTTAAAAGCATAATAGGAAGGTTTTTAGAACACGCAAGGATATACTATTTTTATAACGGCGGAAAAGAAAAAGTTTTTATCTCGACGGCGGATTTAATGACGAGAAATCTCGATAAAAGAATAGAACTGTTTTTTGAAATCAAAGACCATGAGTCTAAAAAAAAACTTATGGATATTATTGAATGCAACATTGACGACGACTTAAAATCATGGCTACTTAGAGAAGATAAATATACGTTCAATACTCGGGAAGATTCAAAATTTAACTGTCAGGAACGAATTTGCAATAAGTTTTGCGGGGAAAAATAGGACTTCATTTTTAAATATTACAAAAATTTAACATAAACGTCATAAAACTGTAACATTTGTATGTTATCATTATTATTATAGTAATTATAATTAAAATTTTGCGTAATATAAAGAAAATTTATAATATACGAGGAGAGTTAAATTATGAAATTTGTACCTTCTCGCGATTTAAGACTATATACGAATAAAGTAATCGACGATCTTAAAGAAGAACAAGAGATTATAGTTACGCAGAATGGAATGCCCGTTGCTTTAATGATACCGATTGACCCGAAAAATTTAAACGAAACGCTCAATTCATGGCAATCTATAAAAATTAAAAAAGCGGTAAGGGATTTAAGAGAATCGGCTATTAAAGAAACCACAATAAACAATGACTCAAAGGAATAATTTAGCCAAATTTTATAAACGCCTCAAAAAAGAAATAGATAAATATCTTTTCGTGTTGAGCACGGAAGTATTTATCGAAGGAGTTCTTAACGCGGAAAGTTGTTCCGGGCGGCTTATAGACTATCTAATAGACGGAAGATATGATATCGCTCTAGACGATAGAATTTATTTAGAATATTTTACCGAAATTCATAGTAAAAAAATAGAAAAAAAGAATATCGATTATCTGTTCGCTTTTTTAAAAGAATACGGTAAATTCATTACGGCAAAAAAAATACAGACGCACGGAATTCATTTAGGAGAAAGTAATTTTTTAAAATTTATAGAAGTCGCTAAATCGTCTGAAGCAAATTCAATCGTTATTTGTAGAACGGATGCCGTTAAATATGGAAATATTCATTTATTCACTTCGGTTATAACGCCCGAAGAAGTTTTTGAAAATTTTTTATGAATATTGCGTTATACTCTGGGAATATTGACTATTTCGAGTAAGATAACGGTAAACTTTTAACAAACGAAAAATGAAATTCAATTTATATAAATATATTATATCGATAACTTTTTTAGCTTTTATATTAAGTCTTGCTCTAAGCGGCTGTTCCTATTACGTTAAACCGGTACCCCCGCCTTTGACTATTTCAGAGATAGCTAATTTATGCAAAAGACATGTTTCTAGCCTTACTATTATTAAGAGACTAAGGGCTTCGCATGAAATATTTTACTTAACGGCGAGGCAGATAATAAAACTTCATAAAGAAGGCATTACTTCAGGCGTGTTAAATTATATGCTTAGAACCGGCATCCGCAACAAACAGCATAGGGCGTTTAAAAGAGGACGGCATATGCAGCCCTGCTGGGTATGGCAGAACTGGCAATGGACGCCTTTTGCCCCTTATCCGTATTTTTATCCCTATTGATTCCCCTATATACTTATAGCATAATTCAACACTACTTTATCTAAAAAGCGGATATTTTTATTTCTATCTGATATATGCGTATTCCGTTTTCATTGGACTATAAAAAAAATGTTTTTATACAATTTTTCCTCTCTTTTATGGTCGGGGTCGTTTTTATCCATAAATGCATATCATGCGCTCGTATCGATAAATATGCGGTTCATGACTCTAACTATTATTGAGCATTAATATTCAGATAACAAAAGCACGACAATCCTGCAACAAAATTTAACATTATTTAACGTAAATTTCATACAGTTGTAACATTCATTTGATAAGATGTTATCATACAATTTTTTTTAAAATCAGGTTCGATTTGAACGAAAAGATAACAAAAACTTTAAGGAGGATTTATGTTACGGAAAAAACGAACTTTTTATCCGTTGGGCGCTTTAGTAATGTGCATCCAAGTTATTTTTACATTTTTTATAGCCGTAGGTTATTCATACGCTGACGGTTCAAAAACATCCATTTATCTTGGCGAAATTTCATCTACTTACCTGAAAAAAATTCTTACCGAAGAAGAAAAAGAATTAAAAAAGACGGATTTAAAATTCACAAAAGAGGAAATTTTTAATTCGACCCAGAGCAAATTAGTTGTAAACAAAGACGAACTTAAGGCAACATCCCCCGTCGGCGGCGCAACGCAAGCCTTAGCCGTAATACCCGGAGTCAGAAGCGAAACATACGGTCCGACAGGGGCTAGCAGAGGAAGTTTCAGCATCAACGGAATTCAACAGGGATGGGGCGGATTAATAGGAGAAACCGATGACGGGAGCATTGCGGTAACATTCGACGGCGTTCCGATGGGTAATCCCGGGTCAGGCCTATGGTCCACCGCTTTAATGCCTGAGATGTCGTTAATTTCTGGAATCAATGTCGTTTACGGTCCCGGAAATCCTGCAAACAGGTGGTATAATGCTTTAGGCGGAACACTTGGTTTTATCCCCTTACAGCCTTCGCTTAGGCCTGGCGGTTCTTTAAGTCTTACTTACGGCAGTTTTAATACTAAAAATGTAAATTTTAATATAAAAACAGGCACGATTAACGGTTACTCTGCCGTTCTAGCAGGCGGTATTACAAGTTCAAACAGTTATAGAACCGGTTTCGGATTTTATAACCCTACTGCCGACTATGCGTATTACGGAAAAATCGTGAAAACATTTCGTAATGGAAACATTGGATTAGGCGCATACATTGCACATTCGCAGAGCTACAGGCCGACTTTTATACCTGAAAGTCCAATATACCCCGGCAACGGAAATCAAGGAGTAACGGTTAACGGTTATTATCCAGACGGAAACAGCGTGCCGGGACCATATTTCTCGCAGCAAACAACCGGCTATTACAGTTCATTAGCCTTCGACGTATGGAATAAGCTTGCCAGGAATCATATGTATTTAATTTATTCGCCGATTAATCTCAAGGTTTCAAAATCCGTTTCATTTCATAATTTAGTTTGGTACAGGGAAGGGGAAAGGCTCCATTACCACCAAAACGATTTTTCGCAAGGCGCCGGAAATTTGTATGAATATAATAATCCCGAAGACGAAGTTTATGGGGATAAGACATATTTTGATATAAACGCTCCTCATAACCTGATTAAATTAGGCGGCTGGTTTCTAAAAAGTCATTATATATCGAGAAACGCGTTTTATAATCCTTTCGGAACATATTGCACTGCCCAGCCGAGCGGCGCAAGCGAAGCTACAACCATTACAAATCCTTGCGCTTATAGATACAGTGATTTTTATCAAACCTTTGGGTCCGCATTCGTTCAGGATACGCTTCATTTTTTTAAAAAATTAAGGATAACTCCGGGCTTGAACTTCGTTACCTTTAAAACAAACTTTTATAATAATGCTTCGCAATATTATCCCGAAGCAGTTTTATCAAATCCGGCAGGTAATGACGATACTATTCCCGGACATTCCGCGACGCAGGCGCCTAACGCCTCGACTTATTTTGAAAAACTTGAACCTTCGCTGGGCGTTAATTATAAATTAACTAAAAATGCAGCCATTTACGGGAACTACTCCGATGCTTATCAAAATCCCCATTTAGGCGGAGGCGGAGGACCGTTTCAGCAGATAGGCGCTAATGCCTTGGAACCCGAAAAAAATCAATATTACACGGTAGGCTTTAAGGTTTTGGTTCATCACGATAATTTATTAAATAATTTTGTTCTAAATGTTAATTATTACCACGAGCATTTCTCAAACCAGCTGTTGTCCTACACCTTGGCTGACGGGGCATCTATTTACGCATCCGGCGCCTCTAATTATGACGGCGTAAATTTATACGCCGAAGATAATCCAATAAAGAGACTCCATCTTTTCACAAATATAAGCTATGAAAAGGCAGCGTATTCGACATACGTTACAGGCGGGGTTAATTATAACGGAGATAATGTTCCGTATGTGCCGGAAGAGACATTTAATTTAGGTGCGTATTATAATCTTTTAATCGGCAATATCGCTTACTCTCCTAAGATATGGGATATATACACGGGTAAACAGTATATTATGGATGATGTTACGGGGGCGCCGTCAGGTCAAACGATTCCAAGCTTTAATGTTTTAAATGCTTCGGTAAGCGCCAAAATCCCGTTTGGTGGCAGGCATGCCGGCTTGCCGAAAGCGGCGGTTATTAAGCTCACGGTTTTAAACCTGTTAGATCATAAATATAACGAATATGAGTATATCACTGCCGGCGGCTACTTCGGAGGAAATAGCGCAGGGTCGGTTTTGGCATACCCCGGAATGCCGATAGCGGCTTATGTAACGATGACATTAAAGTTTTAATTTTTCCGCCCTCCAAGTCCTTTAAGGGGGACTTGGAGGCTTTTGTTAAATCGATAACAAAACCTTAACCAAGTCGTAATAATTCTGTAACATTCATTTGTTAATATTTATCATTTTTTATTAATACTAAAGAATAATTAGTATCACATCTTAAAATAATAACAAAAACATAAAAAAGGAGGAAAGAAATGAAATTGAAAGTTCCTGATGGTAAGTTAAGAAAGATTGGATTGGGGATAGGGTTAAACAGGACTGAATTTAAACTAATCCTGTTTATTGCCCTGTCGGTATTTGTTGCATTTTATGCCCCGTCTAAGGCAAATGCCAAAGTAATCGTTTTAAAAGCCGAGAAAAAAGCTAAGAAAGTGAAAAGGACGCCTTTTACCGTATCGAAGATTAAAAAGAGGGCTATCGAGGCAACAAAATCGCCTATGAACTCCTTCGAGACGATATTAAATCAAGCGCCTTCCATACACGCAAGTACCGGCGGTCCTAATAATATCCGTTCGCGCGTCGAATTAAGGGGCTTTGGCACAGGCGAGGTTGCACAGACCTTTGACGGCGTGCCGATTAACAACATGTTTGACGGCGATTCTTCCAATTATATGGATGTTAGGAATAACGTTCCGTTTACGCTCGGCGATATTTCCGGGGTCGGAATTTATTACGGCGTGAATAATCCAAGTATTGATTCCTTTGACTCCCTTGGCGGCACGATAAACTATGAACCATTGATGCCGACCAGCAAATTTTACGCCAAGATATTCGGAGGCTATGGTTCTTTTGCCACAAGGACTTACGGTTTTGCTTTGAATACAGGCAAGCTCTGGGAAGGAATCAGAATGTATTTGAAGGTATCAAGAGACGACGCAAACAACTGGTATGACGGTTCAGCTTACCCCAACAGGCTCCATTCATATTATATGTCCCTTATTAAGCCGTATAATAACAACAGATCGCATATTTCGTTCATATTTATGAGAAATGACGATTACGCAAACGACCCGCACCTCGTTCCCGTACCGCTGCTTGATCAGTTCGGCTATAGCTGGGGATGGCCGACTTCCGTCGAAAATACGCAGGCTTACAATCAGGAGTATTACGCCATACTTGGTTGGAAGGCTTATATAAACAGAGATCTTACCTTTGACAATAAGAGTTTTTACTTTAATGAAAATATGGCAAAAAATCTTTATATAAACCCGGCATGCCATACAAGCGCCGCCAGCGCTGGAATCAGCACGGCGTCATGCGATATACCTTCGAGCATTTATATTAACGGCGTGCAGCCTTATGCTTTAGGTTTCGGAAGTGGAAACTGGTCGTTAACGCCTGTTCCCACCGCTACTTATAATCCAGACTCGCAGTTTCTTGATGGTCAAAATAGCGCTACGGCAATTGCAAACGGCTTTACTCCCGGATTTGCTTACGGAACAGATAACCATTATAAAGCCGTGAATGTAAGCCAGTTCGGCGATATTCCCTCGGTTACCGTTAGATTTCCGAGAAATGTGCTTACGCTCGGCGGACAATTCCTTTTCGGAAGATATCACAAAATAGAGTCGTTTTACGGAGAAAGTTACGGGCCTGTCGCGCCTTTTTACAATATTGCCGATAATGAACACGGTACGGAGAATATGGATGCGGTCTATGCGCAAGACAGGGTGGACATTATTCCCGATAAGTTATTTATCGAGCCTGGCGTTAAATATCAAATAGTGGATATGAGCGTTGCAACAAACGAAACATGGCCGTCCCTTTATCCGTATGGCGGGACGGTATCGGATACATTTACCGAAATAGAACCCACGATTGGTTTAAGCTATAATCTACTTCCAAACTGGAATTTTTATGCAACTTACGGAAGGACGATGAAAGCTCCAAATTATACCGCTTACGAATCCGTGCTGACTTCTTATAACGGAACTAACTTTACCACATCTTTAAGCGGAATAAAGCCCGAATATGTTACCGATTACGAACTTGGAACGAGGTACAGATTAGATAATCTCGAACTTTCGGCAAATGTGTATAAAGAAGACTTTTCCAATACATTCGGTACATATTTAAATACCGCAACGGAAGTTACCTATGAGACAAACGGCGGCAGGTCGCGGTATGAGGGTTTACAGCTTGAGGGACAATATGATTTTAACCGCCATCTGAATGTTTTTGCAAACTATTCGTTAAATACCGGAAAGTTTACTTCTACCTATTCAGGTCCGGCAGGAAATGTTTTACCGGGTGAAAATGTTCCGTTTATACCGAGGCATCTTGCAAATATCGGCGTTGACGAAAACTATTATAATATAGACGCAAGGTTGTGGGGGACATACACGGGCGAGCAGTTCGTAGAAGACATAAACGGAAATCCTACAAGCGCGTTCCACCTTGGCGGTTACTGGCTGTTTAATTTAAATCTTAGCCGTTATTTCAACTTTAAAAAAATGGGCATATTAAAAGAAGCCGGCCTTAAAGGTATGAAACTCAGCTTATCCATTGACAATATTTTAAACAGACAGTATCTTACCGGCGCAATCCCGGGATTTGTCAGCACATACCCAAATTCAAACGCCATTTATGCTGAATATTTGCCCGGAATGCCAAGATTTTACTATGTGACGACATCATTTAAATTTTAAGCTTAAGATCTAAATTATTTGATGTTTTTAATGAGCTAAACGCGTTAATATTTGTCCGCAGAAGCCGGACATAACTATATAACGGCTTCTGCTACTTTTTTAAAAAGAAATGCATATTAAAGGTGTTACGCTTTTTAAACATGATAATATTTTAAATAAATAAACAATATTACGTTGCTGATATATATATTAATATTATAATGTTAAACAATGGACCAGCATATAACTATTTCCAAGGTTTACCGGGCATTCCGAGGTTCTTTATGCTTAACGCATCGGTAAAGTTTTAACTTTAATAAATAATAAATAATT
>JAKAQP010000087.1 GCA_021822485.1 bacterium | reverse complement strand
AAAAGAGAGATAGAAAACGATATTATGAATATATGTAGGACCGAAGTATGTTTTGAAATTGAAAAAACCGTTTAAATATCTTATAATATAAGCATGCAAAAAATTTTACTTAAATCTAAAATACACAGGGTTAAAATAACGGATGCGAACCTTGAATACGAAGGCTCTATTTCCATTGACGAAGACCTTATGGAAAAAGCGGGAATTTTACCTTATGAAAAGGTTAACGTATGGAATATTAATAACGGCGGCAGATTTGAAACGTATGCAATTAAAGCGGGCAGAAATTCCGGCGATATAATTGTCAACGGCGCTGCTTCGCGTTTAGTGCAGATAGGCGATACTATAATTATCGCCACGTTCGGGATTTACGACGAAAACGAACTTAAAAATTTTAAGCCGGTTTTGGTTTACGTCGACGAAAAGAACCGCGCAGTCGATATAGTAAAATAAGACAAAGAAATACATTGCAATGAGAAAATATTATGCCGATTATATATTAATTTCGGCTCATCCGCTGTGCTCTTATCCGGTTTTTTTAAAAAACGGAGAATTAACCTTGGATGAAACGTCCGGCAGAATTATCGGCATAAGAAGCATAAAAAAATATAAAAATAATCAAAAACATAAAACTCTTATAGCACCTGGGTTTATTAACGCACATGCTCACAGCGATATTACTTTTAAGCCGGATATCTTAACCCCCCGCATCTTTTCAAAATGGGTTTTATCTCTCATAGAAAAACGCAAAAATTTTACTGAGGAAGAAAAAATAAGATTAAGGGTTAAAGCCTTTGCCGATTTCATTAAAAGCGGCGTTACTTCGGTATCGGATATTATAGACCCGTCATCTTTTTACGATATAAAAGATATAAAATCGCGTACCGCTTTAGTTCCGCGTATTAAAGCATTAATCGAACTAAGAGGCATAGATACGAAAACGGCCCCGCAAAAAATAAAAGAATTTGAATACCTGTTTAAACAAAACTCTTTCGAATCTATAGGCATATCGCCTCATGCCGTATATTCCGTATCGGAAAAATTATTTGAAGAAATATTAAAATTAAATAAAAAATTAAAGCTTAAAATAGCTATACATGCTTCAGAGCATGCTTCGGAAAAAGATTTTATAAGCGGAAAAGGCGGAGATATAGCGGAAAACCTATTGCCTGCTCTTATGCTTTCAAAATATTCCTTGCCGAAGAAGCGATACAGGTCGCCTATATTTTATCTGGATTATTTAAAAATATTAAACGCAGGCGTTTCTTTAATACATGCTAACGAAATCGACGACGAAGATATAGGTTTAATAAAAAAATCCGGCGCCGATATTATTCACTGCCCAAGAAGCAATGCGTTTTTTAATTCCAAAAAACTTCCTTTAAAAAAAATATTGGAAAAAGGAATTTCAGTTTCAATCGGAACGGACGGTCTTTATTCAAACAAATCGCTTAATTTTTTAGACGAATTGAAATACGCGATAGAAATTCATCCCGAAGTGCCTGCCAAAGATTTAATAGACGCCGCAACTGCCGGCGGAGCAAGGGCGTTAGCCGTAAACGGCGTTACCGGAACCCTTGAAACCGATTCATACGCAGATTTTACGGTCTTCAACTTAGGCGAAAATTTAATTCTGAATGAAGAAAATGTTTACGATTCGTTAATTTCTTTGAAGCAGGACGATATATCGACGGTAGTTATTGGAGGCAATATAGTCTATGAAAATAGAAAATAATTTATAAATATTTTCTAAATCTAAATTTTAAATGAATATATAATTGCCATATACAATTATAATAAAGTATAATAAGGTATAATAAGGGAAGTTATGAAAATTATTACCGAAATAGCCGAGATGAAAGAATTCTCCCGCAATTTTAAAAAGTCCGAAAAAAAAATTTCTTTCGTGCCTACCATGGGTAAACTTCATAAAGGTCACGTAAGACTCATAGAATCGGCTAAACGTTACGGAGAAACCATAGTTTCTATATTCATAAACCCCTTACAGTTTGGTCGGGGCGAAGATTTCGATAAATATCCGAAAGATATCGAAGGAGATGAAAAAATTTTATTGGACTTAGACGTCCCCGTTCTTTTTTATCCTGAATCGAATATAGTAAAAAATACCGATACTTTTATCGTTAATCCAGAATATTCAAAAAAATTAGAGGGGCTTTTCAGATCTTCGCATTTTCAGGGCGTGCTTACGATAGTCATGAAACTTTTCTGCGTAGTCGAACCTGATTTTGCTTTTTTCGGCTTAAAAGATTATCAGCAGTATGTTTTAATAAAGAAAATGGCGGAAGATTTTTTTTTAAACGTAAAAATTATTCCGGTGGAAACGGTAAGAGAAGAATCGGGAATTGCAATGAGTTCGAGAAATATATATTTAGACGGTGCGGGAAAAGAAGCGGCAAGCGCTTTTTATAAAATACTGTCGTCGACAGCCGATTTATTTAAAAAAGGAGAGAAGTCGCCGGAAAAATTAACGGGATTTGCTGTAAAAGAGTTGATAAAAAACGGATTTAAAGTTGACTACGTCGAAATAACGGATCCAGCACTTAATAGAAAATATCAAAATACAGAGAAAGGCGATATTATTCTTGCGGCAATCAGGTATAAAGAAGTCAGGCTTATAGACAATGTATTTCTAATTTGAAAAATGAAATTTATATGATATTATTATTTATAGATAGCAAAGATAGAATTAATTCCAAAAATAAAAATCCTAAGAGGCGCATATGAAAGAAGATATATTTCTCACCGTTATATTCGACCCTGAAGCTATAGCAAAGACAACTTCTAAAAAAGATAAAGTTATTTATTATAAAAATCC
>JAKAQP010000086.1 GCA_021822485.1 bacterium | reverse complement strand
GTGTATTGCATGAACTTTTTTCTTCCGGCTTCGCCTTCTTTTTGGAGCCTGTCAAGCGACGGAACCACCATCGGAAGCATCTGAAAAATAATAGAGGAACTTATATAAGGCATAATACCGAGAGAAAATATAGAAAAACGGGCTAAAGCTCCGCCCGTAAACATATTAAAAAGTCCGAACAAATTGCTGTTTGTAGCGCTAAAAAACTGGGATAAAGCAACCGGATTTACGCCTGGTGTAGTAATATGCACTCCTATCCTGAAAACTATAAACATTAAAAGAGTATATAGTATCCTGTTGCGTAATTCAGGTATTTTTCCGATATTTTCGTAACTCTGAGCCATTTATTTAAATTATCCTTACGCTTCCGCCGAGCGTTTCAATTTTTTCTTTTGCGCTTTTCGATATTTTATTGCATACTATATTTATTTTTCTGCTAATCTCTCCTGAGCCGAGCATTTTAAATTTGTTCTCATTTTTCTTAAGAATTCCGTTTTCTTTTAAAGAATCGATTGTAATATCGACGCTTTTTATATTTTCTATAGCAGAAAAATTAATTACGGCATATTTTTCTTTCAGCGGATTGTTAAAGCCTCTTTTAGGAACTCTCCTGCTGTACGGCATTTGTCCGCCTTCAAAACCGGGTCTTACTCCTCCGCCTGCCCTCGCGTTCTGGCCCTTATTTCCTTTTCCAGAAGTTTGTCCGTGACCGGAACCTGCTCCTCTTCCAAGTCTTTTGACTTTTTTATTATTATGCCTGCCAAATTCGCTTAAACTGATCATTATAGTGTATTCCTCTTAATGTAAATATTATTGTTTGTTTCGTCTCTTATTTAGTTCGCCTTTATAAAAAAAAGACGATATGCATTTTAAAGTAGCGTTCGCAACGTTATGAGGATTAGAAGAACCTATGGATTTTGCATAAACGTTTTTAACTCCGGAAAGTTCAAAAATAGCCCTCATTGCGCCGCCGGCTATAATTCCGGTACCCTCCGGCGCCGGTTTCATAAATACGTAGCCTGCTCCGCTTTTTCCATACTGTTCGTGAGGTATAGAATTTTTATGCACCTTAACGCGGATAAGATTTTTTTTTGCCTGTTCTGCTCCTTTTCTTATAGCTTCAGGTACTTCCTTTGCTTTGCCCAGTCCGATCCCAACATAGTTAGCATCGGGGTCTCCCGCTACTACTAAAGCCGAAAAACCAAACCTTCTTCCGCCTTTAACAACCTTGGCTACTCTTGAAATATGAATGACTTTGTCTTTAATATTTAAATCTTCAGCGTTTAACCTATCCAAATTATCCTCCAATTTTCATATATCTAAAATTTTAAACCGCTTTCTCTTGCCGCGTCTGCTAAAGCTTTAACTCTGCCGTGATAAATATATCCGTTTCTGTCGAATGCAACTTCGGTTATGGATTTTTGCAAACACAGCCCCGCAATTTCTTTGCCTACAATTTTGGCAGTTTCAACGTTTCCCTTGTGACCTTTAATCTTGCCTTTAACTGCGGTATTGAGCGATGAAACTTGTGCAAGAACTTTATTGTCAAAAGAAAAAACCTGGGCATAAATGTTGTTTAAACTTTTAAAAATACACAAACGCGGTTTTATGTTGTTTTTCATTACGGTTTTAATATGCGCTTTTCTGCGAATTCTTTTTTCAATCTTATCTTTCATATTTTATTCCTTCTTTTTCTATTCTGTTTTTTTATATTATTTTCCGGAAGCCTTTCCTACTTTCCGCTTAATAACTTCATCCGAATATTTAATTCCTTTGCCTTTATAAGGTTCCGGTTTTTTAAGCTCTCTGATTCTTGCCGCAACAAGACCTACAAGCTCTTTATCGAATCCCGTGATTTTAAGGAGAGTATTTTTTTCTACTGCGATTTTTATGCCGTCCGGAATTTCAAAATTTACCTGATGCGAAAAACCGAGATTTAAAACTAAAATTTTATTTTTTACTTCAGCCCTGTAACCTACTCCTATGATTTCTAAATCCTTTGAAAATCCTTTAACTACCCCTATAACCGAATTAGCAATAATAGTTCTCGTTAAACCGCTAAATTTTTCAAATTCGGCATTATTGTTTTTTAATTTAACCGAAACGGATGAATCCGTCATTTCTAATACTATTCCTTCCGGAATTCTTTTAGAAACTTTTCCTAGAGGACCGGACGAAGTAAATACTCCGTTCTTTAGATCTATTTTAACTTCTTTTGGAATTTCGACAATTTTCTTTCCTATTCTTGACATTTTATTATTCCTATTACCTTTTAGCATAGATATAAAATCTATGCCCGTTATTAAGCCGATTTATTATCCGCCCGTGTTATTATACTATTTTAATTAAAAAACTTTCAATAATGAGAGTCCGCCGATATTTTTATCTTTACACTCTGCATCGGATAATATTCCGGCAGAAGTAGAAAAAACTTCAACGCCTAATCCGTTTTTATACGACCTTATATCTTTGACTTTTTTATAAAACCTTATGCCCGGAGTGCTCGTTGTTTTAATATCGATAATCGTCGGCTTTTTGCTTTCAAAATATGCTAATTTTACGTTTATAGACTTTAAAGACACAGACTCGGCATTTTCTACCGAATAATCTTCTATAAAACCTTTTTTCTTTAAAATTTCGCATAAATTTTCTTTTAATCCGGAATAAGGAATATTTACGTTTTCCTTTCCGGCCTTATAAGCGTTTTTAATTCTTATTACCATATCCGATACAGGGTAATTCATTTATTTTTCCTCTCGCAAATATTTATAAATATTATTATTTTATTACCAGCTGGATTTAGTGACCCCTGGAATTAATCCTTTGCTTGAATTTGTCCTGAAACATATTCTGCACATAT
>JAKAQP010000085.1 GCA_021822485.1 bacterium | reverse complement strand
CGTCCGAAGCCGTAAAACCCAATTTATAACCTATAATATGATTTCTTCCTATTTTTTTTTGGCTTTCGCTAATCCCCTTTAATACAGCCGATTTGTTAAATTTTGCCAGAGCAAGTGTTTTAACGGCTGAAATAGGTTTATTAGACATCGACCTTATAGCCGGTAAAGTTTGTAGATTTTTTAAAAAAAGTATATCTTGTAAACCTGCGGCATCGAAAAATAAAGGTTCTATGGGATTCATATAGGATATGCGATGCACGTTATCTGCTCCTAATTCTTCTTTAAAACCTCCTTCTATTTCATCATATTTAAAAGAATATATTTGCTTTTTGGTAAAATTAAACCTGCCGTTTTCTATTATTTCATCAATAAAATCATTAAAAGAAACATCTAAACCGTATTTTAACAGTTCGCAGTAAAGAGAATCCGCGTAGGAAACCGGCTCTCTAAAACATAATATGGCTTCTACCCGATATCCTAATTCATTAAATTTTTGTTTAACGAAATGCAGTTTGTCCATACTTAAATGAATAAACCCAAAATCTTCCGAGCTTAATATAATTGTCCGGCATTTCGATTGCTTTATTTCAGAGCATAATTCTTCAAGCGTGCCATATTTTTTTTTAAAACGTTCATCATCGTTTAATTGCCAAGCAATATTATGATGTCCGCTAAATTTACCAATCTTTCCGGAAAGAGGAAATAAAATACCTTTATCTAATAGGCGCTTATAATTTAAAGAAAGAAAACTCTGCAAAAATGTAGTACCGGTTTTATGGGTTCCGGCATGTATTATTATTCTTTTTTTCATTTAATACAGCATTTATAAGTATTTCATTAGTTGATTATTTTCTTTTGCGATTGCGTGGATAATTATATGGCAAAAATGTTAATCAAAAATAAATATTATATAAATGATAACAAAACATTTTATATTGTTCAAACGATAATGAAAATCTTTATATCTGAAAGTCTTTCGTCTTCAAAGTCTATATATAAAGAAGAATCTAAATGATTTTTAAATATTTCGAATAGCATAAAACTCTTGCCGCTCCTTCTTACTCCATATAAGATTACTGCCTTTTTAAATCGAAAAGCCGCATAAAATAAATTAATTTATATTATGTAACAAACAATTAATTTGACAGTTATAACAAATAATTGTAAAATTAACTTTACAATTATTATTAAAGGATATTAAATGGATTTTACAATTTTTTATCAAGAGCAGCAAAAACTGTTAAATAGAATTGATTTAAAAACAAAAAGATACCTCTATAGTCTAATAGACTTTAACGACAGATGCATAGGTATTTTAGGACAGAGGGGCATAGGCAAGACGACTCTGATGTTGCAATACCTCAAAGATAATTTTAAGGATAGCCAAAAAGCTCTTTATGTATCTCTTGACAATCCCTTTTTCGCAAATATTTCTTTATACGAATTCGCAATAGAATTTGAACAATTGGGAGGAGAAATCCTATTTCTGGATGAAATTCATAAATATAACGACTGGTCAAACCATATAAAATCTATATATGACGGCACGCGTATCAAAGTTGTTTTATCTGGTTCGTCCGTTCTTAAAATAAAAAACAGCAGTGCAGATTTAAGCAGGCGATTGATAGTTTATTCAATGTCTAATTTATCTTTCTTAGAATATTTAAGATTGCAGGGCATTTATGACAGCACAAGTTATTCATTAGAAGAAATATTAAAGAACCACGTTAAAATTGCCTCAATAATAACTAAAGATATAAAGATTTTAAAATACTTCAAAGATTATTTAAAATTTGGGTGTTATCCTTTTATAAACGAGGGAGTTGAATTATATCGGTATAAGCTTATAAACATTATAAATCAGATTCTTGAAAGCGATTTGCCTTATGTCACAAAAATAAATTATAACAATGTAGATAAATTAAAAAAATTGCTTTATATAATAGCTATTTCAGTGCCGTTCGAGCCTAACATTTCCAAACTGGCAAATGCCGCTAATTTATCAAGACCCACATTGATTGAATATATTTATTATTTAGAATCTGCTCATATTATAAATACCTTGTCATTCAAAGTAAGAGGATATAAAAAAATAGAAAAACCCGATAAAATTTATCTGCATAATTCCAATATTATGTCCGCCGTTACCTTTGAAAGTAACAAAGGAAATGAAAGAGAAACCTTTTTCATAAATCAAATTAAAAACTATTACGATAATAAATCAGATTTTTTAAAAGAATATATTCTACTTTCAAAAGATGGAGATTTTATCGTTGACAATAAATACGTTATTGAAATCGGAGGCAAAAACAAAACATTCAGACAAATAAAAAATATTATTAATTCATATATCGCCTCCGACGATATTGAAATTGGATTTGGAAACAAAATACCGCTGTATTTATTCGGATTTTTGTATTAATTGTACAGTAATTTTAGTTATTGACATTATTTATCAACTTCGCAATGTATGATGTAAAATGTAAGATGTAAAGTAAATTCGTAAATATAATACGGATAACGGGCGAAGATGAAGACAACGCATGGCGGATTTTTTTAAAATATAAAAACTCCGGGTTCGGTTATACGGACTGCACGAGTTTTGCCGCAATGCACAGGCTGAGAAATAGATACGGCATTTACTTTCGACAAACATTTTGCCGCAATGAGGTTCAATATTCTCCGCTGATTTACATATGCATACTATAAACCCGCCGTGTATTTTTGTGTTTTATTTTAAATGAATATGCATTGCCCGCCGCCAAAAACTTCCTTATCGCCTAATTTTCAGTATGCTTATTAATGTTGAATTAACGTCCATTGCGTTTACGCCTAAAACGCCGGATAATCTTTCTCTGATGCATAATCCGTCGGCGCTGATGCATAATCCTGCGATGTTGGTTAATTATTCTGCGGCGCTGAAATCTGTTT
>JAKAQP010000030.1 GCA_021822485.1 bacterium | reverse complement strand
TAAGGGGTTAAAAATGATTAAAAGCGGGTCGTTTTATTTCTCTAAATCGCACGAATGGGTAAGCAAAGGTTCCAATAATAAATATCGCATAGGTATTTCCGATTTTGCGCAGTCGGAACTCGGCGACGTAGTTTACGTTTCTCTTCCGGAGGTTGGAAAAACTTATAAAAAAGACGCAAAAATAGGAGAAATAGAATCCGTTAAGTCGGTTTCGGAAATTTACGCTCCTGTCGACCTTAAAATAATTTCCGTAAATTCTAAATTAAACGATACTCCCGAACTTATAAATCAGGATCCTAAAGGAGACGGCTTTATAGCTGAAGTCGAGATATTTAACGACTCGGATGCAGAAGGGTTAATGGACGAAGGTAAATATAAGACGTTTGCGGAATCTTCACACCATGAATAATTTCCGCTACTTTCCTAATTCAAAAAAAGATATTGCAAAATTATACCGTTTTTTAGGCATTAAAGATAAAAAAGAGCTTTTCAAAAAAATACTGGGAGATATTCCTTTAATCAGCGACGGCGATTTGTCGGATATTCTTAATGACGGTATAGATGAAAATGCTTTATGGAGGATATTTTCGGATATCGACGGCGCTATTCCGTCAAAAAATAAAACTGCCGTTTTTTCCGGCGGAGGAATTTACAATCATTTTGTTCCGTCGGTTATAGACAGTCTTATTTCTAGGTCGGAATTTTATACTCCTTATACTCCTTATCAGCCGGAAGTAAGCCAGGGCACGCTTTTTGCTCTTTTTGAATTTCAGTCGTTCATTGCAGAAATACTCGGCATGGATGTCGTAAACGCATCTATGTACGACGGAGCGGAAAGCCTTGCGGAAGCGGTATTGGCGGCTTTAAGGCTGTCGTCGGCAAACAGGGATATACCGGCAAACCATAGCGACGACGCGGTATTCGTTTCCGAAGGAGTAAACCCGAATTATTATTCCGTTATTAAAACTTTTACGGGCGGTACCGGCGTAAAAATAGAAAAAATAAAATTAAACGCCGAAACCGGACGGACGGAAATATCGGAATTAAAACTAAAGCTTTCTAACGGAAGCGGCAGAGTGCCCGCAGTAGTTATTCAGCAGCCGAATTATTACGGAGTGATAGAAGATTTAGAATCTCTCGAAAAAATTATACATTCAGCCTATGATGATTCCGAACATACCCCAAGTTTTATAGTTTCTTCTACGGAACCTTACAGTTTCGGTATAATTAATCCCCCCGGATTCTATGGCGCCGATATTTTTGCAGGAGAAGGGAATTCATTCGGTAACTATATGAATTTCGGCGGACCGCTTTTAGGTCTATTTGCGGCAAAAAAAGAATACGTAAGGCAGATGCCCGGAAGAATCGTAGGCAAAACTAAAGACGGTAACAATAGAGACGCTTACGCCTTTATTCTTTCGACGAGAGAACAGCATATTAGAAGGGGTGCCGCAACGTCCAATATTTGCACCAACAGTTCTTTAAACGCCGTCAGGGCGGCAATATATCTTTCCTTATGTGCTAAAAGCGGATTTAAAGATATAGCTTTATTGAATCTTAAACTTGCTCATATATTGAGAGATGAATTATTAAAAACGGGTTTATTTGAACCGCTTTACGGCGGAGATTTTTTTAACGAATTTTCCCTGAAATTTAAGGCTAATAAAAATGAACATAATAAAAAACTTGATAATAAAAAGACCGCGTCGGAATTTATAGAAAAAATGGCGGCAAGAGATATTGTAGCCGGCATAGCTCTTTCGGAGAACGCCGTTTTAATATCCGCCACCGAAAATATCCGTTTAAGCGATATAGAAAAATACGTAAAAAATGCAAAAGAGGTTTTGAATGGCTAAATTTCCAGGAATAAAAGGTATTTTTTTTGACGAAGACCCTTTGATAGAGCAAAGTTCTAAAGGAGTAAACGGTATAGGAATACCTGATTGCGGCTTAAAAAAATCAGATTTAAGAAAAGACGAAAGCGCATATATCGATTCTAAATATATCAGAAAAAATCCTCCGGGACTTCCCGAAGTATCGGAACCGACCGTTGTTCGGCATTTTACGAGACTTTCGGGCTGGAATATGTGCGTCGATACCGTTTTCTACCCGCTCGGTTCCTGCACCATGAAGTATAATCCAAAAATTAACGAAAAAATAGCGTCTCTTGAAAATATTAAAAACCTTCATCCTTTAACGCCGGCAAATTTAATTCAGCCTGTTTTAAAAATAGTTTACGATTTTAATAATATTTTATGCGGACTTACGGGACTTGCGGAATTCAGTTTCGCTCCTCAGGCAGGTGCGGCGGGCGAGTTTGCCGGACTTAAAGTTATAAAGAAATATTTTGAGTTAAAAGGCGAAAATAGAAAAACTATATTGGTTCCCGACAGTTCGCACGGTACAAATCCGGCAAGTTCGGTTCTTGCGGGATTTACTCCGGTAGAAATTAAAACCGGAAAAGCGGGAACGCTCAATGCCGAAGAATTGAAAAAGTTTATTTCAAAAGACGTCGCCGGAATTATGATAACCAATCCGAACACTTTCGGCGTTTTTGAAAAAGACATAAAAAAAATTGCCG
Source organism: bacterium (assembly GCA_021822485.1). Taxonomy (GTDB): domain Bacteria; phylum SZUA-79; class SZUA-79; order Acidulodesulfobacterales; family Acidulodesulfobacteraceae; genus Acidulodesulfobacterium_A. The sequence continues at coordinate 11,888 of JAKAQP010000030.1, read as the reverse complement.
AAATTATGCATAAAAACGGCTCTTTTGTTTATATGGACGGCGCAAACTTTAACGCTTTTCTCGGGAACGTAAAAGTTTCCGATATGGGAATAGATTTGATTCAGCTTAACCTGCATAAAACTTTTTCTACTCCTCACGGAGGAGGCGGACCTGGAAGCGGAGCGCTCGGCATCGTCGAATCATTAAGGGAATTTCTTCCTATTCCTTACGTTAAGAAAACCGCCGCAGATAAGAATAACGGAAAAAATACATCTAATTACGATAAAGATTTTAACGCCGAAAATCAGGTTTACGAGCTTTCAGAAGACAGGAAGAATTCTATTGGGAAAATGACGCCTTTTTTATGCAATTTTGCCGTGTTAATAAGGGCATACGCCTATCTTCTTTCGTTAGGACGGGATAACGTTGGTTCCGTGAGCGAAATTGCCGTGCTTAACGCAAACTACGTCAAGAAAAAACTCGACGAAATACTATCCGGTTCAGACCCTTTTGAAGAAGGGTTGTGCATGCACGAATGTGTTTTTAGCGATAAAGCGATTGAAGAAGGCGGAATATCCACAATCGAACTTGCAAAGCTATTGATAGATTACGGTTTTCATCCGCCCACGGTTTATTTTCCGAAAAATATACACGGAGCTATTATGATAGAACCTACGGAAACCGAATCTATAAGAACGTTGGACAATTTTATAAAAGCAGTAAAAGAGATAAAATTAAAAACTAAAAAGTCGAGAGCGGCTAAATCTCCGCAAAAAACGAAAGTCGGCAGAGTCAACGAAGTACTAGCAAATAAACGGCCTGTATTTAAGTCTTGATAAAACTTTGTCTCTATTAAATTACGTTATCGTATTTGTGGTATAATTTAATATAAATATATTAAGTCAAATGCGTAAGAGTATAAACCATAAAATTGTGTTTCATATATTTACGGCGCATAAACGATAATTGAATTGTGTAAAATATTTTAATTTCGTCGAGGTAAAATTATATGAACGTGAATTTTAAAGAAGTTAATTTTGAAGCCGCCGACGGCGGCGATATATACGGTTCTTTATTCGGTTCTTATCCAGATATAGTAATTCTTGCCCATGGCAGAGTTTTTAATAAAGAAAGTTATTACGACCTCTGCGACGTGTTGTTAAAGAACAAAATATCTTCTCTGACGTTTGATTTCAGGGGATACGGAAATTCAAAAGAAGGAAGCGCCGGATTAAACGCATACGGCGAAGACATTATAGGAGCGATTAAGTTTGTGCAAGGATTAGATTTCGTGAAAAATATTTCTTTATTAGGTTCGAGCATGGGAGGCGCGGCGGTTTTAAGCGCATCTAAACTTTATAAGCCTTCGGAAATAAAATCGGTAATAGCTTTATCGCCAGTATATGCCGAGGGAGTGGATTTTATAGACGTGCCAATCCACTATATAGGCTCGAAAGAAGAAAAGTTTGCCGATGGCATTAAAAAAATGCATGCAATGACTAAATCTCCTAAAACTATTCATTTGTTTAACGGTTCGGCGCATGCGCAGAATATTTTTGCGACTGAAGCCAAAGAGGAGCTAATTTCTTTAATTATTTCCTATATTAAAGACGGAAACTCAAGCGCGGGAAAAGCGTAAACGATAAACTAAGCAAACCGATAAATTATGCCCGCTATCATTTTCGTTTTTTTAGTTATATTGCTGCAGAGGGCTAACACTAACCTGATACAGTCTATTAACCCGCTGTTCGTAAGATACGTCCTCGATAAAAATCTTTTTTACGTCGGTATTACGACGGCCGTATATGCGGTAAGCACTATTGCGGTAAGATATCTTATCAGCATACGGATAAAGCCTCAAGCCGTTTCAAAATTTGTAATAGTCGGACTTTTATTGTTTTCGGCGGCGATACTCGGATATTTTTTTTCGACGAATTATGCAGAATTTTTAATATTCGTCGTAATATCAGGTTTTGCCACGGCGATAATAATGCCGTTTCTTTTGTCTTTAGTTCATTTAGTTTCGGAAAAATCCACAATAGAAAAAAATCTTACTATATATTCTTTAATGCTTAGTCTTGCGCTTGTTTTCGGACCTCTTTTAAGTTCGGCGCTTCTTACTGTTCTGCCTATACGCTGGATTTATATTATGCTGAGCATTTTCGGGATAACCGCGTTTTTCTTTGCACTGAAAATTCATTTAAAGAGCAAAAGCGTAATTAAAGAGAAATTTAGTGAAAAACTCGACGTTCAAGATTCAAATAAAAATTCCAAAAAATCTGTAAAAGGCGGTTCTGTTTCTTCATTGTTTAAAAACCGCGGATTTCTGGAAATAATTTTCTATAACACATCTTTTAGTATCGCCTTTGCTTCGGTAGTAGCCCTCGGCGGGGTATTTGCAAGAGATAATTTTCACCTTAAATATTTTGAAATAACCCTTTTATTTTCCCTGTTTTTTATTTCATCTCTTATAACCAGATTAATTCTGCTTTATTTTACTAAAAAAGCTAATATAAAAAATAAAACTAAAATTTTAAATATATCCATACTTATATCCGTTCTGTCTTTCGCCTTGATGGTATTTTCAAAAAATATCGGTTTTTACGCATTCGGATTAATAATATTCGGAATACCGCATGCGCTTATTTTTCCTATAGGCACTATGAGGATATCCGAAACGGTCGATATGAAAGATATGGTAGCCGCCAATACCATATATCAGTCAAATTTCGACTTGGGCGGCATAATCGGACCGTTTTTTCTTTCCTATATAGCGGGCATTTATTCTATAAGATTTGTTTTCGGTATAATAACCGTTTTTCTTATAGCGGTTTTTGCGGCGGGTAAATATATAATGAGCAAATCTTCATAAAATATAAATGGAAAATCTTTGCATTTTTTACAAAAATTATATAAAATAGCTTAATTTTTTAATATATAATTAATTTAGAATTTAGTTTGCTAAATTGTTAAACGGTGCTAATTTAAAATGGAAGAACTGAAAAAATTAAGAAAAGAGATAGACGATATCGACAGAAATTTAGTCGAACTTCTTAACAAAAGGGGAAAAATTGCCCTTAAAGTCGGGCATATTAAATCGTCGAACAACAAGGCATACTACAATCCGTCAAGAGAGGGAGAGGTTTACAGAAACGTAATAAGCTATAACGAAGGGCCGTTAAAAGACGAACACCTTCAGAGTATTTTCAGGGAAATAATTTCAGCGTGTATTTCGGTTGAAGCGGGGATAAGAATAAGCTATTTCGGTCCGGAAGGAACGTTTACGCACCTTGCGGCGATAAAAAGATTCGGCACTTCAAGGATGCTAATGCCCGTAAAAACCATCCCCGAGGTTTTTAATTCCGTTTCCAAAGGTCTTTCCGAATACGGCGTCGTTCCCGTGGAAAACACCATCGAGGGAATGGTGAACGCTACGTTCGATATGTTCGTAAACTCGGACGTAACGATAATAGGCGAAGAAGTTATTCCCATAAGCCATTTTCTTTTTTCTAAAGAAGACGATATTAAAAATATTAAAAAAATATATTCTCATCCTCAGGCTTTTGGACAGTGCAGGAATTTTCTGGAAGAAAATTTTAAAAACGCAGAGCTTATAGACGCTTTTTCGACGGCAGACGCCTGTATTATGGCGTTTAACGAAAAAGGCGCGGCGGCCATAGCTTCGGAAGCAGCAGGCAGGATTTACGGTTTAAACGTTCTTTTGCCGCATATAGAAGATTTCAGCAATAATTTTACAAGGTTTTTAATTATTTCAAACGGCGAGAAAACTCACAAAACCGGCAGCGATAAAACCTCTATTTTATTTTCTATAAAAAATTCGGTCGGAGCTCTTTTTAAAATATTGAAGCCCTTTTACGAAAACGAAATCAACATTACGAAAATAGAATCCAGGCCGTCTAAAAAGTATAACTGGGATTATCTGTTTTTTATAGACGTAACATGCCACGAATCCGACGAAAAATTGAAAAAAACTTTAAAATCCATTGAGGAATATACTATATTCGTTAAAATTCTCGGTTCGTACGAATCTGCGGCAAAAAATATATAAGCAATAAAAAAAATTAAAATTAAAAATAAAAGTATAAGTATAAGTATAAGTATAAAAACATGCCGAATAAACTGAAGGAAAATTTAGAAAGTAACGTTTTCGTTTATACATCCGAATTATCGCCCGAAAGGGGCGCAGACCTTGCAAAAATGAAATCGACTTACGATCTGCTTAAAGGTATGGTTACGGCATTTAATATCACCGACAATCAGGGCGCAAACATGAAAATGTCTTCCCTTGCCGGCGCTATTTATATAAAACAGAACGGAGGAGAGCCTATTTTTCAGCAGACATGCAGAGACAGAAACCGCATGGCTTTAGAATCCGACCTGCTTGGCGCCGCCGCATTCGGCGTACAAAACGTTCTTGCCTTAACCGGCGACTATATTTCCTTCGGCGACCATAAACATGCTAAAGCCGTTTACGATATCGATTCCGTTAATTTAATAGAAATCGTTAAAGAGCTTAACGCGGGAATAGATATGAACGGCAGTAAACTTAACGGGCATACTGATTTTTATATCGGAGCCGCCGTTAATCCGGAATCTGTGCCGTTAGAACCTCAACTTATAAAATTTGAAAAAAAAATTAATGCCGGATGCGATTTTTTTCAAACCCAGGCGGTTTTCGACATAAACAAGTTTGCAAAGTTTTACGATTTTTATAAAAATTTTAAAAACATAAAAATTATCGCCGGAATTTACATACTAAAATCTGCCAAAACCGCTCGTTATATGAATAAATTTATTCCAGGAATTTACATTACCGAGCAGATTATAAACGAGCTTGAAAACGCTGCAGACCCTCTGAAAAAAGGTATCGAAATTGCCGCAAGAACGGCAAAAGAATTGAAACCCTTAGTCCAAGGAATCCATATAATGGCCTACGGCATCGAAGATAAAATACCGCTTTTTTTAAGGAATATGCTTGACAATCAGGGTTTAAAAAGTGTATAATTTTTAAAACACCGATATAAAAATTTAAAAAAGGAAAAAATATATTATGATGAAAGAAATCAGAATACACGGCAGAGGCGGTCAGGGTTCGGTTACTATGGCAGCGATACTCGCTATTAGTTTTTTCGACGACGGAAATTACTGTCAGGCATTTCCTTCTTTCGGTTCCGAAAGAACCGGCGCTCCCGTTCAGGCTTTTGCCAGATTTTCGGATAAGCCTATCAGGACGAGACACCAGATATACGAGCCTGATTTCGTTATAGTTCAGGATATAACCCTTCTTAAATCGGTTCCGGTTTACAAAGGCATTAAAGACGACGGTAAAATTCTTATAAATTCGGAAGCGCCCGTAAAAGACGTAATAAACGAACTCGGCGGAATTAAAGAAGATGCGGTAGTAATGTTTCCTGCATTAAAAATAGCTATGAAGATTTTAAATAAGCCTATAGTAAATACGACTTTGCTCGGCGCATTTTCCGCATTAAGCGGAGTCGTTTCCATAGATTCGGTAAAAAAAGAGATTGAAAACAGATTCGGTTCAAAATTGGGCAAGTTAAATGCCGAAGCGGCGCAGACAGCTTATAACTATGTAAAAGGAGATAAAAGTGGATTTTAAAGTCGGAATAATTTCTATGCCGGGTGCGGCGCTTTCCAACAAAACAGGTTCCTTTGCCAATGAAACTCCTGTATTTAAGCATAAAACATGCACGGGATGCAATCTCTGCATTTATTTCTGTCCCGAAGGCGTTATTTACGGCGACAAAAAAACTAAAACTTACGATTTCGACCCTGATTATTGCAAAGGATGCGGGATATGCGCAGAAGAATGTCCGGTCGACGATATAGAAATGGTGCTTGTTGAAAAATAATTTTAAAAGTGGACGCAATAAATAAACTTAAACGGTGGATATAATATGAAACAAGTTTTGGAAGGTTCAATGGCTATCGCGGACGGGGTCAGGATGGCGGAACCGCATGTTATCTCGGCTTATCCGATTACTCCGCAGACCCACATAGTCGAACATCTCTCTCAAATGGTTGCCGACGGCGATTTAAAGGCGGAATTTATTATGGTTGAAAGCGAACATTCCGCCGCTTCCGTAGTTCTGGGCGCCAGCGCTTGCGGAGTAAGGACATATACTGCTACGGCGGCTCAGGGCTTGCTGTATATGGAAGAAGTAATTTATAATATCGCGGGTATGAGGCTACCCGTAGTTATGACTTTAGCCAACAGAGCCGTTTCTGCTCCTATAAACATTTGGAACGATATGCAGGACGCAATGGCGATAAGAGATACCGGCGCAATAATGTTAATAGCGGAGAACAATCAGGAAGCTTACGATATGCATATTCAGGCTTTTAAAATAGCCGAGAACAGGGACGTTATGCTTCCGGTAATCGTAAACGTGGACGGGTTCGTATTAACGCATACTTTTGAAGTCGTAGAAACCATAGACAGCATCGATAAAGTAAAAGAATACCTTCCTCCTATTAATATGGAATATAAATTGGACGTCGAAAATCCCTATTCTCTGGGTACGCTCGGAGAGCCGTCGGTTTATATGGAATCGAGATACAATATGTATAATGCGATGAAATATTCAGCCGGCGTAATAACCGGTGCCGCAAAAGAATTTAAAGATATGTTCGGCAGATTTTACGGCGGATTGACCGATGCGTACAAAATGGACGACGCTCAGACCGTAATTGTCGCCATGGGTTCTGTTCTCGGCACTATAAAAGACGTAGTCGACGAGTTAAGAGAAACCGGTAAAAAGATCGGCGTTCTTAAAGTTAGGACGTTCAGGCCGTTCCCCGAAGAAGAAATCGTCAATGCCTTGAAAAACGTTAAAAACGTTATAGTAATAGAAAAGGCGACTTGTCCGGGCAAAGGCGGAATTCTTTCCGTAGAAATAAGAGATTCGCTTTTTAAACATAAAATTAATACCGTAAATGTCAACGGTTATACTTTAGGTCTCGGCGGCAGGGATATTACGCCTAAAAATATAAAAGACTTAGTCAAAAGAGCCGAAAAAGAAGAAAACGTCGACGGCGAATTTGTAGGGTTGGCGCAACAGTACTTATAGTATCAAATTTGTGACGAAATAAAAATAAAATTAAAAAATAGGAATATAAACTATGCTGACGAAAGAAGAAACTCATAACGAACTTTTTACCATGGGTCATACGGGCTGTTCGGGATGCGCCCAGTCTATGAGCGTAAAGCTTATAATGGAAATTCTCGGCAAAAACACGATAGCAACTAGCGCTACGGGATGCCTTGAGGTATTTTCGACCCGCTGGCCGGAATCTTCATGGAAAATTCCGTGGATACATTCTTTATTTGAAAATTCGGCGGCGGTAGCATCGGGAGTGGAAGCCGCGCTTAAATATATGGGTAAAAAAGAAGGAATTACGGTTCTTGCGCAGGGCGGCGACGGCGGTACGGCAGATATCGGACTTCAGGCTTTAAGCGGAATGTTTGAAAGAAATCACGACGTTTTATACGTATGTTACGATAACGGCGCATATATGAATACAGGTTATCAGAGAAGCGGTTTAACGCCTTTTGATGCATATACTACGACAAGCCCTTCCGGAAAGGAATCGTTCGGAAATAACAGACCTAAAAAATATATGCCTGAAATTGCGATGGCTCACAGAATTCCGTATACGGCGGTTTCGTCTGCGGGTTATCCTATGGACCTTCAAAAAAAGGTAAAAAAAGCTATGACGATAAAAGGCGCAAAATATTTACAGGTCGATGTTCCGTGCGTTCCGGGATGGAAATACGAGCCTAAATATTCGGTAAAACTTGCGCAGCTTGCGGTTCAGACCGGACTTTATCCGTTGTTCGAAGCGGAATACGATAAAATAATTTCGGTAAAAAAAATAAGCAGGAAAGTTCCTGTAGAGGAATATCTTAAACTGCAGGGAAGATTTAAACACTTGTTTAAAGACGAAGCCGGCAGAGCAGAAATTGAAAAAATTCAAAAAATAGCTGACGATAATATCGCGCGTTTTGGATTAATCTAATGATTTCCGATAATTCCGATATCCAACAGAAAATAATCGACGGAAGACTTATTGCAAAAAATATAGAATCTTCCATATCGGAAAAAGTAATAAAGTTAAAGAAAAGCGGAATAGTTCCGTCTATCGCGGTTATATTAGTAGGCGATAATCCGGCTTCAGAAGTTTACGTACGAAATAAAGATCTTGCGGCGAAAAGATGCGGAATTTTATCTAAAAAAGATATTTACCCCGCATCTTTAACCGAAAAAGAGCTTTTAAACAAAATCGACGAATTAAATAACGACCCTTTAATTCACGGTATTCTTGTTCAACTTCCGCTTCCCTCCCATATTGACGAAAAAAAAATAATGGAAGCCATTAATCCTTCTAAAGACGTGGACGGATTTCATCCTTTAAACGTCGGTAAGATTTTTACCGAAAACGCCGCTTTTTATCCCTGCACCCCGTACGGCATATTAAAAATGCTGGATTATTACGATATATCAGTCAAAGGGAAAAACTGCGTCGTAATAGGGCAAAGCAATATAGTAGGCAAACCGATTGCTGTTATGCTGATGAACAGGCAGGCAACCGTTTCTTCTTTAAATATTTTCACTAAAGACGTAAAATCTATTGCTTCGGAAGCCGACGTTTTAATATCGGCTACCGGCAAGGCGCATCTTATAGACGATGAATACGTAAAAGACGGTGCGGTAGTAATAGACGTAGGCATTTCAAATATAAACGGAAAACTCTGCGGAGACGTAAATTTTGAAAAAGTCGTAAATAAAGTTTCAAAAATAACGCCGGTTCCCGGTGGCGTAGGACCGCTGACGGTCGCCGTTTTAATGGAAAACACGGTAAAATCCGCTTCGATGAAATCCGATATTAAATGAAAAAAAAATAATAAAAAAATTAATAAAAAAGACCTGCAAATATTAACAGAAATTAAGCATATATAGATTATAGATTATGATAGTATCTAAACAAAAAAATTTAGACGATATATTAAAAAAAATTAGAGGCTCGGTTTTTATTTTCGGGTGCGGCATATGTTCCGATACTTCCAGAACCGGAGGCCCTAAAGAAGTTGAAGCCATGGCAAAAATTTTAACCGACCGGAATATTAACGTCGAAGGAACATACGTAATAGACGCAATGTGCCATATCCAGAAAGTAAGAAAAGCGGTAAGAGACAATAAAGACGTTTTATTTAAAGCTCAGTCCGTTCTGGTTCTTTCGTGCGGCAGCGGAGTTCAGTCCGCCGTATCTGCTCTGCCCGAAAACATAAAGGTCGTTTCCGGCGTGGACACAATGTTTCTTGGAAATATCGAAAATTTATCTTCGCTTAAAGAGATGTGTTCTTTGTGCGGCAGCTGCGTGCTTAACGAAACCGGCGGAATATGTCCCGTAACCCTCTGCCCTAAAGGCTTGCTGAACGGACCCTGCGGAGGCATGAAAAATTATAAATGCGAAATAGACGAAAATATGGATTGCGCCTGGGTTAGAATATACGAAAGGTCGATAGTCCAAAACACGCTCGAAGATATCAAAAGAACGGCAAAGCCTAAAGACTATTCGGTTAAAAAACCCGCCGCTACGCTTAAATTTACCGGTTCGCATAAATAAAATATAGCTATTTCGCTTTAATATTAATAATATAAAAATAAAAGGGACGGAATTTTTTATGAAAAGTTTTAACGTAAAAGCGCCGGATTATATTTATAAAATAAATCCTTACATTCCGGGAAAACCTATAGAAGAAGTCGAAAGAGAAAAAGGGATTAAAAATATAGTCAAACTTGCGTCGAACGAAAACCCGCTCGGTCCTTCTCCTTTGGCTTTAAAAGCAATTAAGTCCGCGCTTAAAAACTTAAACAGATATCCCGACGGTTCCGGTTTTTATTTAAAACAGGAATTGGTTAAATTTTTTTCTAAAGGCGTCAATCTTGCTCCGGAAAATTTTATACTCGGAAACGGTTCCAACGAACTTATAGATATCGCGGTCAGAACGTTTTGCGAAAGAGACGAAAATATAGTATCGCCTTTTCCGTCTTTCGTAGCATATTATCTTGCCGGCGAACAGCTTGGAATAAAATTAAAAATAAGCAAACTAAAAGATTACGCTCTCGATTTAGACGATATGTATAAACTTATCGACGCAAAAACAAAAGTAGTTTTTATATCTAACCCGAATAATCCTACCGGAACGTTTTATTCTAACGATAAAATTATAAATTTTATAAAAAAGATTAAAGACGACGTTTTAATCATAGTCGATGAAGCGTATATAGAATATATAGGCAGGTCTCTTGCCGAAGACGTAAGCGTATCCGACTTTCCCAACGTTTTGGTTCTTCGCACTTTTTCCAAGGTTTACGGACTTGCCGGACTAAGGATAGGCTACGGAATAGGGCATAAAGATTTAATTTCGCTAATGGACAGGGTAAGAGAGCCTTTTAACGTAAATTCTCTTTCTTTGTCTGCGGCCGCGGCGGCTTTAAACGATGCAGAATATCTAAAAAAAGTTATAACGACCAACGAAACCGAAAAGAAATATCTTTACGGCGAATTTAAAAAAGCCGGATTAGAGTTCGTCGAAACCGGAGCGAATTTTATACTCGTGAAATTAAAAGGGCGAAAAGCCGCCGAAACGGCGGAAAAATTTTTGGAAGCGGGCGTTATAATAAGACCTATGGACAGATTCGGCTATGCCGATATGGTTAGAATTACCATAGGGACGCACAAAGAAAACGTTAAACTCGTTAAAGCATTGAAATAAATTTTACAATTATTTCAATATAAGATAAAATATTAATCTATATAATTTTGAATAAAACTTGATTCAAGGAGGAGAAATAGATGATTTTAGTTTTAAAAAAAGGAGCGACTAAGGATGAAATCGATTACATTCTTAGTAAAATAGAGCAGGCGGGATTAAAACCGCATATTTCTGAGGGAGCCGACGTAACTATTATAGGATGCATAGGACACGAAGACGCGGTAAAGGCTTTTTTTGAAGAGGCGGAAGCGCTTGCGGGAGTCGATAAAGCGATAAGAATATCGAAACCTTATAAACTTGCTTCAAAGGAGATGGGCAAAGAAAGGAGCGTATTTAAAATAGGAAATATAGAAATAGGCGGCGACGATATAGCGGTTATAGCCGGACCGTGCGCCGTAGAAAACCTCGAAAACCTTACCGAAATCGCCGAAAATATAAAAAAATCCGGCGCCAAGATACTAAGGGGCGGAGCGTTTAAGCCTAGGACGAGCCCTTATACTTTTCAGGGACTCGGCGAAGAAGGGCTTAAATATTTAAGCGAGGCGAGAAAGAAAACCGGACTTTTAGTCGCCACGGAGGTAATGGACCCAAGGGATTTAGACCTCATATGTTCTTATGCCGATATTATACAGATAGGCGCAAGAAATATGCAGAATTTCAGACTGCTTCAGGAAGTAGGAAAAGTAAACAAGCCGGTAATTCTCAAAAGAGGCTTGTGTTCTACAATACAGGAATTTTTAATGTCCGCCGAATATATTATGTCTAACGGCAATGAACAGGTTATATTATGCGAAAGAGGAATCAGAACGTATGAAACCTCTACTAGGAATACTTTAGATTTAAGCGCCGTACCCGTGCTGAAAAGGCTTTCTCATCTTCCTGTCATCGTGGATCCTTCCCACGCCGCAGGAGTCTGGTATTACGTCGAAGCGCTTTCTCTTGCCGCCGTGGCTGTAGGAGCCGACGGACTTATGATAGAAGTGCATCCCGTACCGGAAAAAGCTTTCTCCGACGGAGCGCAGTCTTTAAAATACGATACTTTCGACGAACTCGTAAAAAAAGCTAGAGCGGTAGCAAAAGCTATAAA
>JAKAQP010000084.1 GCA_021822485.1 bacterium | reverse complement strand
CATGGCGGTAATAGAAGCAGTTAAGGATGAAAAACCTGCGAAAATAATCGTAGCGGTGCCGGTTATAGCCGCCGATACTATGAGAGAATTAAGAAAAGTCGTCGATAAAGTAGTAGTTTTAAGCGCTCCGGAAAAATTTTACGCGGTTGGCGAGTTTTACGAAGATTTTAGCCAAACGACGGACGAAGAAGTGTTATATCTTCTGCAAAAATCAAAAAAATAGCATAAATTTTATAAACGCAAATTAATTAATTATATAAAGCAGTTTAAAGGAGATAAACGAAGTTTAACTTTACTTTAAATTCACATTCTTAAAATAACATCAAAATAAAATTTATGAATTCTGAATGCTTAATTATTATTATCCAATTGTGACTTAAATCAATTTAAACTTTTTTCGAATTTGATAAACTTTATACTAAAAGGAAGTAAAAAGTAAAATCGAATAGATTTAAAATTTTAATATAGGAGTTTATCATGGCGGAATTTAATGAAAAGGACATATTGGAAAAATTAAAAGGCATTATAGACCCTGAGCTTGAAGTAAATATAGTCGATCTTGGGCTGGTATATAAAATCAATTTAAATCAAAACGGCGGCGTCTGTTTAGATATGACCTTAACGGCAAAGGGCTGTCCTATAAGCGACGTTATAAAATATGAGGTAGAGGAGGCAGTTAAAAGCATTCCGGGCGTTAACGGCGTAAAAGTAAATTTCGTCTGGGAGCCTGAATGGAATCCTTCGATGATTAAGACCGATGCCCTAAAAAGACTTAAAACGCATTAATTTTTTTAATATTGCGTTAAGCAAAAGTTGCCGATATAAAACAAAATATAACAAAAGCATAAAAAAGGACAGTAAATAAAATATATGAATACAACGGATAGTTCTATAGAGATAGCATTAAAGCATATAAAAACCGCGCTGATTTTTTTGCCGGTTTTTTTCATAGTAATGTTTTTTGATTATAAGAGTTTTAACGGATATTTTTTTATGAATAATAAAATAATAGCCCTTACGCACATATTTACGCTGGGTTTTTTGCTCATGGTAATTATGGGGGCTTCTTATATGCTTTTGCCGGTGGCGCTCGGCGTGAAAATTGCTTACGAAAAGCTTTTTGTTCCGGTTTATTACGGATACGTAATTTCTTTATTGCTTTTCGTTATTGGAATGCATTATCTCTGGAGCGCTATGATAGCCGCGGGCGGCATTCTCCTTTTTGTTTCGGTTTTAATCTATAATTTTAACATACTTGCAAGTTTGAAAAAGGTTAAGAAATGGGATTATTCTTCTTTGGGAATAGCATTCTCGTATTCTTATCTGCTTATAGGATTGTCCGTAGGACTGTATTTGGCTTTAACTTTTTATTTTAAAATAGGGCTGAATATTTACGATATATTGCAAGACCATATTTATCTTATGTTTATAGGTTTTGTAATAATGCTTTTTATAGCCGTTTCATACAGGCTGCTGCCGATGTTTTATATGACTAAAGCGCCGGATAATTTATACTGGAAAACGGATTTAACCGTTATTAACGCAGGAATTACCGCAATGCTCGCATCTTCGTTTTTTGGAAACGTGTCCGCCGTTCATATTTATTTAAATGAAGCCGGAGGATGGCTTTTAGGTGCGGGCATCCTTTTGTACTGTTATATATTTTTAGGTCTTATGTTAAAAAGGCTTAAAAAAAAGTTCGATATTACGACATTTTACCTTTACGCCGGCATTATATTTTTAATTGCGGCGGTATTTGCCGGTTTGATTATAAATATCGTTCCGCAGGAAAAATTATCCGTATTAATCGGTATAAACGGCGATTATTATCTTTATTATATATTCGCTTTTTTAGGACTGTTCAGTTTTGCCGGAATGGTAATTATAGGTTTCCTGCATAAAATATTTCCGTTTCTTATAAGCCTTAAAGCTTTTGAAAAGGCAAAAAAAGGAGCGTACGGTAAACTGTTTTCGGATTTGAAAACTAAATATTTTGAATACGTAATATTTGCAATGTTTCTGGCAGGTTCTATTCTTTGGATATTTTATTTGGTACAGCTTTCCGCTGCAGTTCTTTTTGCGGCATCTATACTGCTTATGCTGCATATATTTTCTATGGGCTGGTAAGAAAAACAGTAATTTAAAAGGCGATAACGGCATCAAATTTGAATTTTGACGCCGTTATCGCCTTGATTTATTCTTTATATTATTAAGTTTATCTCTGTCGCCGTTATTGAGTTACTGCCAGTTATCTTTGTACCTGTTCTATTTTTATCTTTTCCTCTTATTTCTTATTTCCAAATTTTTATCTTATAAAGGTCGTCCGCAGTTTCTTCCGTCAAGAATTTATATCCGGCGTCTTTTAATCTTGGATACAGATGTATCGGTTTTCTTTCATGTATTATATGTATAGTTTCGTCGTTCTTTAAGTTTTCCAGCGCCGCAAATATTTTTAAAAGCGGCTGAGGCGGCTCAAGCCCTCTAACATCGAGTTCTATAATATTCTGCTTGTGCGCAAGGTTTTTTAAATCCTCGTCGTCGAATTGATTTTCGTCTGCCCCTTCGGAGACTTTTATCGGTTTTATTTCGCCGCCGCTTCTAAAAAAAATTATTTCGAATCCTTCAGGCATATTATTGGTTATATGTTCAAAGCCCTTGTTTTTTAAAACCGAATAAAGCGGAAAAGGTTCGAAACTGTTAATTAAAACAAGAGCTTCTGCTTCATTTAAATTATTAACCGCTTCCATTATTTTTTTAAACGGATCGTTTCCGCTTTTAATGTCTTCCCTTACGTCGAGCGTTATTTTTTTTAAGTCCGTTACGTCTTTCATAATATTATATTCTCCTTATTTTTTAAAAAAATTAAATTTAATTTTCTGTATTAATTATAACGTTAAGGTATTAATTAATCGTAATCATTTTTTTCATAATATCCTGTTTTTCGTTCTGACCGAGCTGCATTTCGGCAATCTGAAACAATAT
>JAKAQP010000083.1 GCA_021822485.1 bacterium | reverse complement strand
TTACTATAACTACTATGGCTACTATGACTATTGCCATTTTTACTTCTATTTTTTTGCCTTTTTAAGTAAAAATAATTAATATTTTCTTTCGATTCCGCTTTAGAAAAAGGTACCGGAGTCTCAGACAATCCGGAAAAATATACCGACGATAATTTCTCGCCGTTTTTTATGCCGTAAGTACCGATAAATACTGGATATAAATAATTAAATTCCGTAATTTTTTTATGGAATTCAGTGAATATTAAATTTGCTTCTATATAGGGTTTGCTTGATTTTACGGCTAAGTTTCTATTTCTCAGGGTTGTTTTAAATATAAAATACAAAAATAAAAGCATTATGGAAAGAACGACCATGGCAATAAGCGTTTCTATTAAAGTGAAGGCTGTTTTTCGAAGAATAATATATCGATTTGTTATTTTAGTTTCGTTTAGGCGCATTTTAATTAATCTTCTTCGGAAACTCTCACTACTTCGGCAATAGACGTAAGTCCGGATGCAAATTTCCTTATTGCCTCGATCCTCAAGGTGCTCATCCCAAATTTAACCGCTTTTAATTTTATCTCCTGAGAGCTTGCCCTAGTCATAATCAAAGACCTTATGTCGTCGTTGACGTCAAGAATTTCGTATATTGCGGTTCTGCCTTTATATCCGGTAAAATTGCATTCTTTACATCCTTTCTGAGAATAAAACGTTCCTTTTGAAAGAATTTCATTTATTACGGGCATTATTTCCGACTGTTCGTCAGAAATTAAAAGTTTAACGTCTTCGCCGTTAATTTCGTACGGCTCCATGCAATGAGGGCAAAGTTTCCTTAAAAGCCTCTGGGCGAAAACTATAGATATGGAAGAAGCTATTAAAAACGGCTCTATGCCCATATCGGTAAGCCTAGCAAAGGCGCTAGCCGAATCGTTGGTATGGAGCGTCGAAAGCACTAAATGCCCCGTCATTGCGGACTGTATAGCAATTTCCGCAGTTTCGGAATCCCTTATTTCGCCTATCATTATAACGTCGGGGTCCTGCCTTAATATATGCCTTAAGCCTTTGGCGAAAGTAAGACCTATCTTGTTATTCACGTTTATCTGGGAAATACCTTTAATCTGGTATTCCACCGGGTCTTCAATAGTAAGGATGTTTTTGTCGGAATAAAGCTTCATAACCTCGTTTATAAACGAATAAAGCGTAGTAGTTTTTCCCGAACCGGTCGGTCCGGTAGAAATAACCATTCCCGTTGTTTTTGAAAGAGCCGTTTTCACGGAAGGCAAAAATTTTTCGTCTATGCCGACTTCGGTTATATCGTAAATATTTAACGATTTGTCTAAAAGCCTTAAGACTACTCTTTCACCGAAAATAGTCGGAACTATAGAAACCCTTATATCTATGTTTTTATTTCTTGCGACAAGCTGAATTCTGCCGTCCTGAGGAAGCCTTTTTTCGGCGATGTCAAGCCCCGCCATAACTTTTATTCTGGAAACTATGCTGTTTTTTAAATTAACCTGCGGCCTTAATTTTTCGTTTAATGAGCCGTCTATCCTAAATTTTACCGATAAATAATCCTGAAAAGGCTCTATGTGAATGTCTGAAGCATTTTCTTTAAGCGCTTCGAGTATTATAACGTTTATAAACTTTATCGCCGGCGCTTCGGAGTTTTCGTCTATTAAATCTATGTGCTCGAAACTTTTTAAATCATCCGCAGCCACCCCGCCTGATTCAAAAGCTCCCACGTCCGACAGTCCTTCGTTATTTGAACCGCTGATGCCGTTTTCGTTTTTATGATTTTTAATGGAATCTAAACTGGTATCGTATATCAAGTTTATTAAATTTATCAGTTTTTCTTCGGATATAACGATTATATTTTTATTTACAATGCCTAATTTCATTAATACGTCGTTTACTACGTCAAAGCTTTTAGTCTTTTGCGTAATCGCAATATTGCACGAGGAATTGTCCGAAAAAGGGAAAGGAATAATCAGGTTTTTTTTAAGATATATGGAAGAAAAATTTTCTCTTATAATACGGCGGATGTTCTCGTCTTGGAATTCTTTTAATTTTTGGAATTCTTCGGAGGAATTCATTTTTGGGTATATTAAATATAAATATTTAGTTTCTTATTATTTTTATTATTTAGTTTTATTATTATCGGCTTTTGTCTTAATATTTGTTTTAATATTTGTCTTAATATCAGGCGGCTTTACATAATCAGGAGAAACTATAACCATTTTTCTTGCTCCAGGAAGCGGCTGTTTTTCTTTTTTTAACGATGCCAGAAATTTCTTGTTGCGCTTATTGGTAATACTTAAAAGAGTTTTGGATGACGAGATGATTTTAGGCGATATAAGTATAACGAGATTGTCTTTTTCTAACGAACTGTTTTTGTCTTTAAATAAATAGCCTAGGAAAGGTATGTCGTCAAGCAGAGGAATTCCCGTAGTCGAATTATTTACCGTATTCTGAATTAACCCGCCTATTATTACCGTCTGGTTGTTTTTTATCATAATCCTCGTTTTTATATATCTATTAGAAGTAGTAGGTCCCACTTCGTTGGCGTTTAATCCTGAAGGGTTAGGAATTATGGAGGAAATTTTAGCGTATATTTTTAAGGTTAAATAATTCCCTGAATTTATGGTGGGCGTAATTTGAAGTTTTACTCCTACATTTTGCCTTTCTACCTGAGTTACGATATTTTGCAGTTCAAACTGGCTCGTAGCCGAAGACGTAATAAAAGGAACGTTTTCGCCGACCATTATAGACGCTTTCTGGTTGTCTAAGGTTAAGAGATCCGGAGCGGATAAAACGTTTACGGCAGAGTTTGTGGCGATAAGCTGAAACAGGGCGGCGAACGAAGGCACGGTTTCTGAAGCGCCGTTAGGCCCTATAGGCAGGGATATGGAGCCTCCGGCGGCTCCGGCAATCAATCCCGACGTCGTAAAAGGATTAGAAAGAAAACTCGATATGCCCTGGCTCATATTGTAATTTGCGTCTCCGAAAAAATTTCCTTTAAATCCGTAATACTGAGTGCCTATTTCGGAAGATTTAGTTAAATTAACCTC
>JAKAQP010000082.1 GCA_021822485.1 bacterium | reverse complement strand
CTTTTCGGATTAGGATTCGATACGGGGACAGAAGTCGCCATACTTTCGATGTCCGCGATGTTTGCCCTTTCAGGTCATCCCTTAATAGACGTATTTATTTTACCGCTCATATTTTCGGCGGGTATGATTTTTTTAGATTCTACGGACGGCGTAATAATGCAGTTCGCCTACAGTTGGGCGTTCATTAATCCAATACGCAAAATATTTTATAACATTTCAATAACAAGCATATCCGTTTTTTTGGCATTATGCATAGGAACTTTGGAATGGCTTCAAGTCATTGCGATGGAACTCGACCTTCATTCTCCTATCTGGAATTTTATACAAAACGTTTCGTTTTCTATGCTAGGCGGAATAATTGCGGCAACGTTAATTATAGCATGGTTCGGTTCTCTCGCCGTTTATAAATTTGCTAAAATAGAAGAAAACTTCAGGTAGAACCTTTTACAATATTTTTTATATATTACCCTATTATATGGTAATATATAAGCATGGATTTATTCGGCAATAATAACGACGACGGTAAAATAAAAGAAAAAACTTCCGGCGGTAAAACTACGGGCGGTTTTTTGCCGCCGCTTGCGGAAAGGCTGAGGCCTAAAACTCTCTCTGAATTTATCGGCCAAACTCATATTCTCGGCAAAGACAAACCTTTAAAAAATTTGCTGGATTCCGGATTTATCCGCTCTATGATACTTTGGGGACCTCCTGGAAGCGGAAAAACTACGCTTGCCAGTATTATAGCAAATGCCGCCGGTTACGAGTTTTACAAGATTTCCGCCGTCTCTTCCGGCGTCAAAGAACTGCGGGAAATTATAGATAAGGCAAACATAAGCTTTAAGCACTACAAACAACCGCTTATAATTTTTATAGACGAAATTCATCGTTTTAATAAGTCGCAACAGGACTTGCTCCTCCATTCGGTAGAGGAAGGAAGCCTAATATTAATCGGAGCTACGACCGAAAACCCGTCTTTTGAAATAAACTCTCCAATCCTGTCGAGGGTAACTGTATTTACTTTAAACCCTTTGTTCGAGGAAGATTTAAACCTTATTATAGACAGGGCGCTTAATACGGACGACGTTTTAAACAAAAATAAAATTATATTGGAAAAGGACGGCAGAAACGCTCTTATAAGGTATTCCGGAAGCGATGCGAGAATAATGCTGAACGCCCTCGAAATGGCCGTTAATCTTGCAAAACCCGACGATAAAGGAAACATAGTTCTTACGGCAAAAACAGTCGAGGACGCTTATCTCAGGAAATCCCGCTACGATAAGACCGGCGAAGAACACTACAATACTATTTCGGCTTTTATAAAAAGTTTAAGGGGAAGCGACCCCGACGGGGCGGTTTTCTGGCTTGCCAAGATGCTGGACTCCGGAGAGGACGTAAAATTTATTGCAAGAAGAATGATAATTTTAGCTTCGGAAGACATAGGAAATGCAGAACCGGACGCGCTTAATTTAGCGGTAAGCTGTTTTAACGCCGTAAATACCGTAGGCATGCCGGAAGCGCGGATTATTCTGTCGCAGACGGCAACGTACCTTGCGGCCTGTCCTAAATCAAACGCAAGCTATCTTGCAATCGAAGAAGCCTTAAACGACGTTAAAAAATTTCCTAGCGCCGTAGTTCCGCTCCACCTGAGAAACGCTCCCACAAAACTCATGAAAGACTTGGATTATCATAAAGGCTATAAATATTCTCACGATTATAAATGCCATTTTACCGAACAGACTTACCTTCCGAAAGAACTTTCGTCGCGCATATACTACCGTCCGGAAAACATCGGCAAAGAGAAAGAGATTAAAATCCGGCTTAAAACGTTATGGGGAAAGGGCAAGGATTACGGGGGAGACGATTGACGCCGATGCGGCGGACATTGTGATATAAATTGTTTTAAATACTATCTTGTTAAAATTAAATGCCTGCCGAAGTTGTCGGAATGACGTGGAAAGAAACGTTCGGCAAACTGTCTATAAGGCGGTTCACTATGCTTTTCTTTGGAAATATGCCGAAAAATTTTCTTTTTTCGTTTGTCGCTCCTATTACAAGATGAGAAATATTATTGCTTTTAACAAAATCTATAACGCCGGAAACAACATCGTCTGACTGAAAACTAAAAACCGCGGCTCCTAAATTTTCCGCAACCGAAATATTTTTTGAAAGATACCTTTCGTAATCCTCCGATTTATTGTTTTCTCTGTGTTTTAAATTAATATGAAGAACGTAAAAATTGGAATTAAGCCTTCCCGCAAGCTTTGAACCTATCCTTAAAAGCCTTGCCGAATCCGGATTTGAACTGATTAAAACCAAAACCCTTTCGTTAGATTTTAATTCGATTTTATCGTCGGGATTCCCTATTTTATTAGATTGAGCGCTTAATTCGTCGGCTATCGTCCTTAATGAAATTTCTCTTAAAACTATAAGATTTTCGATTTTAAAAAAATTATTTAAAGCGGCTTGAATTTTTTCTTTAGAATAAATTTTTCCGGAAGTAAGTCTTTTTATTAATTCTCCCGCAGGAATATCGACGTTTATAATTTCGGTTACATAATTCAAAATATAGTCCGGAACTCTTTCGCTCACTTTTATTTCAAGTTCCGATTCTACTTTTTCCGCAATAGAATTAAGATGAAATATATTTAAAGTCGTAAATACGCTTATGCCTTTTTTATAAATTTCTATGACGTCCTGATATCTTTTTAAATTTACCGAACCCGGAATATTATTATGCGCAAGCTCATCGATTAAAACAATCGAAGGTTTTCTCTTAATAACTGCGTTGACGTCGAGTTCTTCAAAAATAGAACCTCTGTATTCAATTTTTTTTCGGGGAATTATCTCAAGATTTTTTATTTCGGCTTCGGTTTCTTTTCTTCCATGTAATTCAACATATCCGATAACGACGTCTATGCCGTGTTCAAGGAGATAATTCCCGTCTTCAAGCATCATAAACGTTTTGCCCGTCCCGGGAGCTGCGCCGAGATACACCCGAAAAACGTTAGTTTCGCTCGAAGAATATTTTATCTTATTAAGTATCGAATCCGCCGACGGCCTGTTATATTCTATTTTCAATTTTT
>JAKAQP010000081.1 GCA_021822485.1 bacterium | reverse complement strand
GTGATATATTTACCGATAGAGTTTACGATTATTTATTAACTTACGGCATTGTATCTTTAGGCAATAATAATATTGAAAATTTAAAAGAAAAAATCGATAAAATTTATTTATACTACGAAGAGCTTTTAGAATGGAATAAAAAAATAAATTTAACAACCGTAACAGATATCGACGGTTTTATTAAAAAGCATGTTATAGACAGTTCATATTTATTAAAAATTTTAAATTCCGGCGGCAGGCGGATATCAAATACCGGCGGTTATATTTTAGATATAGGTTCTGGCGCCGGTTTTCCGGGAATGATTATCGAAATATTAACGCCGGATTTAAAAATTATTTCCGTAGAATCCGTACTAAAAAAGTGCAATTTTCAAAAAGCGGCTGCAAGAAAATTGGGTCTTAACAATTTTAAATGTTTAAATATAAATATTTTTAATTATAAAGATTATAGCAATGTATCGGCAATAGTAACGCGTGCGGCTTTTAACGCGGAAGAAATTAGCAGCTTAATAGAAAATATAGATTTAAAAAACGGCACGGATATATATTTATTTCTGTCAAAAACAGAAGAAGCTAAAAATATAGAATCTTTTAAATACAAATCGAAAAAAGCTATTTTAGACCAAATCCTTTATTATAAAACGGATTATTGCGGCGATAAAAAAGATAATTTCAGGCTGATAGCAAAATTTAAAATAATAAATAAATAATAAAAATAAATGACTATAGGACAGTTAGCCAAAAAGACGGGGTTAAATGTACAGACCGTAAGATACTACGAACGGATTGGATTAATAGAAAAACCGGATACTAACGAAGCCGGTTATAGGATATATCCGGAAAAGGCGGCGGAAGTTTTACGTTTTATAAAACATGCGAAAGAAATAGGATTTTCGTTAAAACAGATATCGGAAATTTTTTCGATAGACAACGACAAAAATAATACCTGCGCAAGAGTTAAAAAACTTGCTCAGGAAAAAGTCGCGGAAATCGATAAAAGAATTTATTCATTAAACCTAATACGAAAAGAGCTTTTAAGCCTTATTTCTCAGTGCGAAGTAAAAAAAACGGGCAAAGGCGATTGCCCTATGCTAAACGTTTTAAAATTTCAAAGATAAAATAAATTTAAATAAATATATATTTTACGTAAATTTAAAAATTATTATAATTAATTTTGGAGGCAACAAATGTATTTAAATATTTTATTATATATTTACTCTTTATGTTTATCGATTTTTTTCGGTTCAAGTATATTTATAGGCTATATAGCCGCGCCGTATATCTTTAAAACGCTAAAATCGAGACACGAAGCCGGCAATATGGTAGGCACCCTTCTAGGCAAATTTTCAATACTCGGATATATTACTCAGGGTGTAATGATATTCGCCGGCTATATATTATACGCAAAAAATGATGCCGTATTAAGCATCTTCGTTCTTCCTTTAATAATACTTATTATACTGCTGTTTTCCGAAAACTTCATTTCTAAAAAATTAAATATTTTGAAACAACAAATGGGCTCAATAGACGAAACGCCGCAAGACGACCCGAAAAGAAAAGGATTTAACAGTCTGCATAAGTGGTCTATAAAACTGTTTTTACTTAACGAACTGCTTTGCCTGCCATTATTTTACTTAATATTAATTAAATAATTTCATAGTTTGGTTAACAAATTCAAGCAATAATTATTTTGCGTTATAAATTGAATACTCGCAGAAGAATATAAATATGTATTATTCTTTAAATCTGATTTTTATATATTTCACGCTTTTCATAACCGCTCTTTTAGTCGGTATCGTCGGAAATGCTATAGGTATTGGGGGCGGGATATTATTAGTTCCGTTTTTTATATTCTATATGCATTTATCGCCGTTAGAATCAAGCGGTTTGTCTCTTCTTACAATAATGATAAGCACTGCCGGAGGTTCATACATTTTTTACAAAGACGCAGCTTTAGACAAGCATCTTTTTATAATGGTTTTAATTCCTGCGTTAATAGGCATTATAGCAGGTTCAATTTTAAGCAATTACATTCCAACAAACCAATTTAAATGGATTTTTTCGATAATAGTAATAGGCATAGGAATATTTTCTCTGATTGCTACAAAAAAACAGGCGGCAATTAAAACTAATTATTCCGATAAACAAGCTGAAGATACGTTAAATAATAGTAAAATAAAAAGTAAAGGTTATTTTAGCGGGCATATTAGAAAAAAACATAAAGAAACGAATGGAACAACATATGATTATGAAATAAAAAGCCCTCTTGCAATAAATGTTTTTTCCTTAATCGCCGGATTAGTTTCTGGATTTATAGGAATCGGCATAGGGGGAATAACGGGAACTTTTTTGACTGCCGTTGAGCAGATACCGCCAAGAATTGCATTTTCAACTATAATATCGATTATGGCGATAATTTCTTTAATCGGCGGACTGATTCATTTTTGCTACATCAAAAATCCCTTTAACCTTGCGGTTTATATTATACCGTTAGGAATAGGCGCATTGATAGGCTCTAAGGTTGGAGCTTATATTTCCAAAAATTCCGCGGCTAAAACATTGAGGATTTATCAGGGTACGTTTATAATCATACTCGGCATTTTAATGTTGGCGGTTTCGATTATTGAATGAAATTCTTTTAAATTATTATAATAAATAAATCTTGCATAATATACGTATTATCAATTATTAATATATATATTATTTAATATTAAGGGGATAATGTAATGTCAAGGATCTTATTTTTGCGCCTGTTAATAGGAATATTCGGCATTTTGTTTATAGTTCTCACATTTTGGTTAGGCGCATATTTCCATTTAAACGTTTCCACAAAAATAGTAATCGTATTGGCTTTTGCATTAGCCGCTATTCTTGCGGAAATTGTAATAGCCGTCGATAATCTGGAAAAAAGATTAAAGGCGGTTTTCCCGTCGCTGGAGCTTCCCCTCAGGGAACAAATCGCTATTAATGAAACTATATTGTTGTATAATAAACTCAAAAAGAAAAAATCGGATATTCCGACTAAAATAGCTATAGAAGATTTTGAAAAAATTCATATCCTCTTAAAACAGGCTGAAAAAGGCGGAGATT
>JAKAQP010000080.1 GCA_021822485.1 bacterium | reverse complement strand
CCGGACTCTTTAAGAGAGTCGCCGAAAACATATCGTCGGCAGATTTAAATTACGGCAAATCGGAAAAAGACGCGAAAACTACGGCAAACATTTTTTTTGAAGAAATGTCTTATCTGCGTTTTCTTCCAAATTCGCCTACGTTAATGAATGCGGGAAGGCCTCTGCAGCAGCTTTCGGCTTGTTTCGTACTGCCCATCGAAGACTCTATGGAGTCGATATTCGAAACAATAAAAAACACCGCACTTATACATCAGAGCGGCGGCGGAACGGGTTTTTCTTTTTCGTCATTAAGGCCGAAAAACGATACCGTGCACTCGACTAAAGGCGTTTCAAGCGGTCCGGTTTCTTTTATGCAGGTATTCAACAGCGCAACCGAAGCTATTAAGCAGGGAGGAACGAGGCGGGGCGCCAATATGGGCATTTTAAGGATAGACCATCCCGATATAATAGATTTTATTACCTCGAAGAAAGATACGTCAAAATTAAACAATTTTAATATTTCCGTAGCAATTACGGAAGATTTTATGAACCATGCTTTAAAAAATGAAGACTATCCGTTAATAAACCCAAGGAATAACGAAATAGTAAAATATTTAAACGCAAAAGAGGTTTTCGATTTAATCGTCGAAACGGCATGGTCGAGCGGCGAACCGGGAATAGTCTTTATCGACAGAATTAACAAACTAAATCCGGTGCCGAATGCCGGAAAAA
Source organism: bacterium (assembly GCA_021822485.1). Classification (GTDB taxonomy): domain Bacteria; phylum SZUA-79; class SZUA-79; order Acidulodesulfobacterales; family Acidulodesulfobacteraceae; genus Acidulodesulfobacterium_A. Next base: position 2,474 of record JAKAQP010000080.1, on the reverse strand, counting down.
TAGAAGCGACCAATCCTTGCGGAGAACAGCCTTTAGTCGCTTATGAATCCTGCAACTTAGGGTCTATTAACATCGGAAAATTCGTTAAGGAAAATAAAATTAAACAAGATGCGGTTAATCTTGCGGAATATCTGAAAAAAATTGAAAGCAATCCGGACGATATCATTGACGGTTACCTCAGTTACATTGACTTCGATAAACTTAAACATACCGTTCATATGGCAGTTCATTTTTTAGATAACGTAATAGAAAAAAACCGTTATCCTTTAGAAAAAATTAAAGAAATGACGCTTTCCAACAGAAAAATAGGGCTTGGAATAATGGGATATGCCGATACTCTTATAAAATTGGGCATACCATACGACAGCGATCTTGCGCTTAAAATAGCCGAAAATATCATGGACTTCATTGATAAGGAGTCTAAAGTAAAATCAGAAGAGCTTGGAATCGAACGCGGCAGTTTTCCGAATTTTAAAGGCTCTTTATGGGAAAAAAAAGGATATAAAGCCATGAGGAACGGCACGACGACGACGATAGCGCCTACCGGCACCATAAGTATGATAGGCGGAGCTTCGAGCGGCATAGAACCCCTTTTCGCATTGGCTTACGAAAGGCGCGTACTGGATAAACAAAGATTAATAGAAACGGATAAAAATCTTAAAGCGGTTTTGGAAGCTATGGGCGTGTATTCCGATAAATTAATAGATTATATAGCAAAAAACGGCAGTCTCGGAAAAACTTACAAAAAAGATATTGCGGATTTATTAACTGAAAAAGAATACGAATACTTAAGCAGAATATTTATAACGTCGCATGATATTACGCCTAAATGGCACGTTATGACTCAGGCGGCTTTTCAAAAATTTACCGACAATGCGGTAAGTAAAACGGTTAATTTTCCTAACTATGCAAAAAAAGAAGATATAGAAGAGGTTTACACCCTTGCCTTTAATCTTAATTTAAAAGGCATAACCGTATATAGGGACGGTTCAAGAGAGCAGGTATTGACCGCAGGTTCTTCCGGAAGTTCTAAAGAAAAAGAAACAAAAGAAACATCTGACCAAAAAAGCGGCGGGCAGATAGAACCTAGAAAACGCCCCGATATAATAAGGGGCGTAACCGTTAAAACCGTTACCGGATGCGGTCCTCTGTACGTTACCATAAACTATGACGAAAACGGTAATCCTTTCGAAATATTTAACTCTATCGGCAAATCAGGCGGGTGCGCGCAGTCGCAAACCGAATCAACGGGAAGAATGGTAAGCCTGGCGTTAAGGTCGGGAATAGGTGCTGAAGAAATAATAAACCAGCTAAAAGGCATAAGATGTAACATTCCATACGGTTTCGGCGGCAATATTATATATTCCTGCGCCGATGCAATAGGCAAGGCTCTCGAAAAAAGCCTGAACGAAAAAATAATTTCTCGGGAAAACCTATCATCCGACGCAAAAAAGCAGGTAACGGCATCGTCGGCAAACTCCACAAATACGCATTCTAAAAACCATACAGTTCAAGGAAGGGGCGCGTGCCCTTCTTGCGGCGGCTCCAACCTTAAGCATGCCGAAGGATGTACGGTATGTTTAGACTGCGGTTATTCCGATTGCGGCTGATGCAATAATTATAATTATATAGCATAATTAATATAATCCGACGGCTGTTTAGAGAAACGGTCGGGTAAAACAATCCGAATGAAAATTCCACGCATATCATATAGTATTGAATAAATATGAATATGAGAGGAATTTTCATTTTCTATTTCTGCATAAAAAAATAAACCGTTAAGTTATTTATAATTTATTAAATTAATAAATTTAATTTGTGACTTTAGTCAATGTTATAAATTAGTTTTATGATAAAATAAATATACATAACAAAAACCGAAAGTTGCTAAAATATGCGGAATATTCAAATATTTATGAACGATAACTAAACTCGATAAGGAGAAACTATGAATACGTATACCGAAAAAGATGCGGAGCTTAATCCTCTTGACGCTTTAAGAGAAGAGCATGCCGAAATAAGAACCGTTTTAAGTAAATTTGAAAATTTTTTAAAAAAAATACCTAACGGTGTTACAGAATCGGAACTTAATGAAATATCCGAATATTTAGATAAAGATGTCGAATTGCACTTTAAAAGAGAGGAAGATGCTTTATTTCCTATTTTGGGCAATTATATAGGCATTGAAACTGGTCCTATAAACGTTATGCTTATAGAACATAATAGCTGCAGAGAGTTAACTGGCGATTTAAATAAAAAAATGGAAAGTAAAGATTATAAGTCCGTAGCGTCTGCAGGGAAAGCATTGATAGAGCTTTTATCCGAACATGAAGACAAAGAAGACGGCATATTGTTTCAGATTGCCGAAATGCAGCTCGGTCAGAACGAAAAACAGGATATTATGAAAAAAATGATTACGATTAATTAATACCTTAACGTTATAATTAATACAGAAAATTAAATTTAATTTTTTT
>JAKAQP010000029.1 GCA_021822485.1 bacterium | reverse complement strand
TATTATATTATTCTGGAGAGCAACTCTTGCAAGTAAAGAGTTTACCGCAAATCCAAAAATTGTGAAAAAGGTCAGTAAAGCAATCCATATATAATTTAATTTATTTGATTTATTCATAAAAATTTTAATTAGCGATAAGCATATTTTTAATATATAAAAACATAATTAAAGCTAAAAAGTTAATTAATAAATTTAAAATCATAATATAAATATAATATAATAAGTTGCATTATACTATTTTTAGTATAAATATATAATTTATTAAAAAAAATAAAAAAATAATTTCATTATCATATTTTTTATAATTTTTATATTAATCAAAAATATTGAAATTTTAAATTCAATAATTAAGATACCGACTGGTCTGTATTTTAATATATAAAAAAAAGTTTGTCAAGTTATTGAAATAACGTTATTAAAATAACGGCGTTAAAATTTTCGGACGCCGAAACTCAGTCCGAAAAAAAAGTTTTAACATTGAAACAAAGAAAAAAGAATAAGATATATAGGCATTTCGAGTATAATGAACCAATAAATCAAGACAGTAATTTTAAAATCTTACTTCCCTAAATATGAAAATATGTTAAAATTTTAATAGTCGCGTCGGTTATTAAAAAACTGTATCCGAAAAAGAAGAAGAATACGTCTATTGCCAACGGAAATCACAAGAAGTTCCCGTATCTTCTGAAAGATTTAAAGATAATAAGGCTTAATCAGGTATAGGCATCGGACATAACCTATATCTGTCTAAATTCCGGCTTTGCATATCTTTGCGCCGTAATATTATTTATATATAGACATTTTAAAAGTTATTAACAATTATATTTTTTTATTGAAATAAAATTTAATATAATGTAAAATCAAATTAATTTTATTAATATGTTTTTATGATAAAATCTATAATATAATATAATATATATTTAACGAAATTGAAATATATTATAAAAATATTGCTTAAATAAGGAGGGGTAGAGATGTTCGAAAATGCGTCTTTAAAAATGAAATTTGCGGTAATTATGATAATTATCGGTTTCGGCGTTAATCTTTTAGTTGCCGCCGTTTCTTTTTATTATATTCAAAAATTCAAAAAAAACGAACTGACGCACGAAGCGGCTATGGTTCTTTATGCCGAAAAATCTGCAAGAGATTACACTTCGAACGAATTAAGGCCTGCGGTCATGAAAGCCACCCCTAAATTTGTTATGCAGGCGGAATCTGCTACATTTGTAGCGCTTGGCATTGCCAAACTTATTAAAAAATTTCTTCCACATTACATATATTCCGAACCTACTTTAAACCCGTTAAATCTAAAAAATAAAGCAAACCCGTTTCAGCAAAAAATTATTGAAAGATTTAAAAACAATCCAGATATTAAATCATTAAGCGGTTATCACATTTTTAACGGACGTTCTTACTTTTATGTTATGAAACCGGTAATCGCAGAAAAAGGATGCATGATATGTCACGGCAATCCCGAAAGCCAATCACCTATTACGCAGGCTATAGTCAAAAAATACGGCAATACGCACGGATGGCATTGGAAAATTGGACAAGTCGTCGGTTCGTTAAGCGTATTAGTCCCTACAAAATATATGGATAAAGTAGCCTTAAAAAGCTCTTTGATAATAGTATTGGCAATATTTATCCTTCCGTTCTTGGCATTCATCATAGCGTTGTTTTTTATCAATAAAGCTATAATCAAACCCATTCATGAAATGACTAAATTAGCAGAGGATGTTTCAATGGGGAAATCCAACGAAAATTTTAAAGTAAAAGGCAACGACGAAATAGGCTTGCTGGCTAAATCATTTAATAGACTTAAAATAAGCTATCTTAAGGCTCTGCAAATGCTTGCAGATAAAAAAAATAAGGATAAGGATAAATAAAGCATTAATAACAAGATAATATAATCGGCTGGCGTTAATTAAAAAAGTATATATATATTATAATTGTAAATTATTATAATATTGCTTTATAAATGCGCTTATTCTTTCATTTAAAACGCTTGTTATAGATTTGCCTTTAAGCTTTTTTTCTTCTTGCCGTGCTTTTAGTTCGTCAAAGCCGGTTATTATAGAGCTGAAAATATCTACAGCCTTATTGCGGTCTATTTTACCGGAAGCTACATAATTTTTAAATTTATTTATATCGTTTACGTTAAAATATCCCGTTATAATTTTTTTTACGATATCGTCGTTGCCGTCGTACGCCGCAATTAAACCGTCTATAATATCGTATAACAAAAATTCGGGTGTTCCGTATAAATCGAAAGCGGCGCTCAGAGAATTAAGAATATTGTCTATATATACAAACATCTCTTTTTCGTTAGTTTCCTCCGCCGTTTTTATTTTGCTTGATTTACTACTATATTTACTATATTTTTCTTCTTCGTTATTCAGACTGCCGTCTATATTTTTATTTTTTATAAGTAAATCAATAAAATGAGCAATTTTTAAGTTTTTAAATTTATAAAGATAAGGTACTTCTATAGTTTTTAAATTTAAAATACGGTCATTAACGCCGTTGTAGTTTTTAACCCTTTTTATTTCTCCGCAAAGGGGAACTATAAATTTAGAATAAGTCTGGCGATTTAATAAAGGGGCATTCGGATATGCGTTTATAAAATCGTTAAACAAGAAAATAGGAATGACTTTATGCCTCTCGTAAACGTTTATTATAATGTCTATAATTTCTCCCATTTCGGAAACTATATCGAATAAACTAAAATTTTTATCCGGTATCGTCAAAATAATAAAAGAGGAAGGAATGATTTTTATAGATGCGCAATAATCTATAATTTTTTTAGCTTTATCGATATATAACAGCTCTTTGTCTTTTTTTGTTTTTGAAAAGTATGAAATCTTTTCCGGCAGAAAACTTTCTACACCTATTTGAATTTTTGCGAAATTAGCCTGCTTTAGCTTATTTAAAGTATCTTCGCCCGTAATATGCTCTACTTTAAACATAGCCGTAAAACTGAATTTTTCATTGAACTTTCCGGTGATAATACCGTCTAAAAATTCATTAAGCCATATTTTATTTTGGACAAAAAGATCGTCGTCAAAACTAAAACCGTAAACATTATGGCTATTCGCTTCTTTTATAACTTTTAAAAGCAATTTGACGCTTAATTTTCTGTATTTATAGTTTACTATAGAACAGTAAGTACATTTTCCCCAGTTGCAGCCTCTTTGAGCATATAAACCGACGGATTCAAACTTAAAATCTTCGTATATATCCCATGGATAATCCGTATATTCGGCATTGATCTCGGTTTCCGTAGGAAAAGGAAGTATCGTATCCGTAAATTCTTCTTTAGTCATTATATTTTTATAATTTGAATAAAATATATCAAAATCTTCATGCGAAGTATCTATTTTTTCAAAAAATCTGATTTCTCCGTCGTTTAATTTTATAGCCGTGTTTGAAATTGGGCATTTTATCACGGATTTTAAGAATCTTCTTTCAAAAAAAATATTTTTGGGTATTTTGCCGATAGGAGAACGATAGCGTCCCTTTCTTTTAAACAATATGTTCATATGCTCAGGAGTACAATAATATGCTTCCTGCTGCGTTATTCCCGATATTAATTTTTCCGGATAATTTTCGAAAATTAGGGAATTAAGACCTCCTGCTCCTGCTATATGGTCTTTATTATTATTTAAATCAGTTATGTTATTTTGGTTCAATACATTAGTAATGTTATCTAAAACTGCGGGAAGAATTTTTTCTGCGTCCCCTTCTATCGTTATATCTATGCCTTCTGCTTCGATAATATCTTTATAATAGCCGTAAACTCCGGTTCCTCCGAGAACGTTAACTGTAAAAGGACTGTATTCTTTAACTTTAATAGCCGTCTGAAGTATTTTTCTTAATTTATCGGAACTCATTAAAGAAAGAAGGCATACATCGTAATGCATTACTGATTTTGAGTTTTTTGGATTATATTTGCTCGCGGTATTTTTAAATGCTTCGAGAAGCGTTTTTTCCGATGTAAAAAAATCTACTTCATAGCCTTTATTTCTCAAAAAAGAAATAAAAAAAAGGATAGGCGGGGCTTCTTTGGAATTAAAACTTTCATAATCTACGTAAAAGGCAATTTTATTTTTTATCTTTTTCGTCATTTAATTTTTTTAATTATTTTACTCCTATTCAGTAATTAGCTAACGATTATGCTGATATACTATAACTTTTAATACCTTTAGTCAATAATAAACTCTAAAAAACTCTATTAATTTCCTTAACGGGGGATATATTTTAGCATGGATAATGGGTTAATATCTTTTCCGCTTCGCAGTTTTTCGCTTTCATTAATGATTGTATCTATTTTTTTTAGAAAATAAAGAATAACAACGCACCGTTTATTTAAATTTATAATTTCTAAGTTACTCTATTGACTTTTATTACTCCTTTAATAGATTTAATGCCGTCAATAATAGATTCCGCCTGTTTGTTGTCTCTCACGTCAATATCGAACAAATGAACCGCTCTTCCGTCTATAAGAGTTCTAACCTGAGCTTTTGATATATTCGCTCCTTTAGCAGATATCAAAGATGCTATATTGGCTAAAACGCCTTTTTTATCGTCGGTTATAATCCTTATTTTTGTTTCGAATAATTCTACTTTGGATAAATTTGATTTATTTTTGGAGGTTTCTTTCCAATTAACGCTTATAAGCCTGCTTTCGTCTATTCCTATTATATTTCTGCAGTCTATTTTATGAACTATAACTCCCCTTCCTCTTGAAATAAATCCTACTATATCATCCCCCGGTATAGGACGGCAGCATCCGGCAAGTTTATAAAGAAGACCGTCTCCAAGCGAAGAAACTATGGCATCGTTTTTTATAGAACTTGGCTTAATTTTTTGAATAATTTTATTTATTACGTTTCCTGTGGTTTTTGTAATTAAAGATAATTTGTCGGACTTTTTATAATTTGGTATAACTAAAGAAAATATATACTGAGGTGAATATTTGCCGTAACCTAAGCCCGCAAACAGTTCTTCTTCGGTTTTTAATGAAAGTTTCTGCATCGTTAAAACTAATAATTCTTTAAAGTCTAAAGATTTATTTTCTAATTTTTTAAGTTCCTTTTCTAAATTTTCTTTGCCGGTGGCAATACTTAATTCTCTTTCCTCCTGTCTGACGTAATTTCTTATTTTCGATATGGCTTTTGAAGACCTTGCATATCTTAACCAGTCGCTTGAAGGATGATGTCCTTCTTTCGTTAAAATTTCTACTATATCGCCGTTTGAAAGCTTATACTTAAGAGGTACCATAACACCGTTTACTATAGCTCCAGTAGTTTTGTCGCCGATTTCGGTATGTATGTAATAGGCAAAATCTATCGGCGTAGAATTTTTTGGCAACGCTATAACTTTTCCCTTAGGCGTAAAAACATAAACTTCTTCCTGAAAAAGATCGATCTTTACGCTGTCTAAAAATTCATGCGGGTCCTTAAGATCTTTTTGATATTCCACAAGCTGTCTTAACCAGTTAAACTGCTCAAGGTCATCTTTTTCTACTTCCCTTATGTTTTCTTTATATTTCCAGTGTGCCGCTATGCCGTACTCGTCTATAAAATGCATCTCTTTAGTCCTGATTTGAATTTCTACTCTCATACCTTCGGGGCCGATAACCGTCGTATGTAAAGAGCGGTATAGATTTGCCTTAGGCATGGCAATATAATCCTTAATCCTTCCGGAAATAGGTTTCCAGATTGAGTGAACTATGCCCAGCGATTCATAGCATTCGGTTTCGTTATCAACTATTATTCTAAGCGCAAGTAAATCATAAATATCCTCAAAGCTGACGTGCTGTTCCATCATCTTCTTGTAGATGCTGTAAAAATGCTTTGGCCTTCCGTATATTTCTGCTTTGAGATTATGTTTTTCCAAGTATCCCTTAAGAATATCTGTAATTTTTTCTATATATTTCTCTCTTTCCGTCTTTTTTTTGTTTATTTTAAAAGATAAATCTTTATACGCCTGAGGATTTAAATATTTAAGAGAAAGGTCTTCCAGCTCGCTTTTTATAAAAAATATTCCGAGCCTGTTAGCTAAAGGCGCATAAATATCTAAGGTTTCCTGCGCTATTTTAATCTGTTTTTCTCTTGGAAGAGCTTCTAGTGTTCGCAAATTATGAAGCCTGTCGGCTAATTTTATAATTATAACCCTTATATCCTTAGCCATTGCGACTATCATTTTTCTGATATTTTCGGCTTCAAGCTCTTCTGAAGTTCTAAAGTTCAGTTTACCCAGCTTAGTCAGACCGTCGACTATAAAAGCGACTTCTTCGCCGAATTCGGATTTGATATCTTCTATCGTCGTTAAAGTATCTTCCACCGTATCGTGCAGAAGAGCGGAAACCACGGAAGCGCAATCCATCCTTAAACCGGCAACTATAGCGGCAACTTCGATCGGATGAGTAAGATAAGGCTCGCCGGACACTCTTTTTTGTCCCTGGTGCATTCTTTTGGAAAATGCATAAGCCTTTTTAAGCAGTTTAAATTTTTCGGTATGAATTTCTTCTATGCTTATATCGTCAAGAGTATTGATATTATTCCTAAAAAGTTCTATGATATTGTTTAAGGCGCTGAAATCGCCGGAGGGATTAACCGTTACAAGGTTTTCGTTTGGAATACTCATAAAAAAAATAAGTGGTTTATTTTACTTCCGCTGTTTAACGCCGACATATCCTTTCGCTATCTCCCTTAACGCTACAACGATAGGCTTATTTTTTGAAACGACTCTCGGCTCAGATCCTTCCATGATCTGCCTTGCCCTTTTTGCCGCTATTATTACAAGCGTAAATCTATTTTCCACGTTTCTTAAACAATCTTCGATAGTTACTCTTGCCATTTAAATTCCTCCATTTTAAATTTTGTCGTTTTCCGTTTAATGATAGTGCCAGAATTGAATTTAGGCACCGTAATATATTTATTATATCATTGTTTTAGGATTTAAGCTTTAAATTTATTCAAATTTTTACATCTCTCGGCTATTACGATAGATTTTAATTTGATATATGCCTCGTTTAAATCGTCGTTGGTAATAATATAATCGTAAAATTCTCCGTGCTTAATCTCTTCGTATGCAGTAGCCAGCCTTTTATTTAATTCGTCGCCGCTTAACCCGCCTCTTTTTTTTAATCTTTCTTTTAATACTTCGTAAGAAGGTGGAGTAATAAATATAGTTATTAAAGTACTGTTTTTTAAAGCGGCGCCCTTTTTGTTTTTGTATATTTTATTTAGCTTTTCCACTCCCTGAACGTCTATTTCCAATAAAATATCGCATAAAGAATCCGAATTGTAAACCGATTTGTATGCGGTACCGTATTTTTTACCGAAAACATTTGCCCATTCTATAAATTCATCGGATCCTATCATTTTATCGAATTCCGCATCGCTTATAAAATGATAGCTGACGCCGTCTATTTCGCCTTCTCTTTGCGCCCTGGTAGTAAAGGAAACGCTCGATTTTATATCTTTAAATTCTTTCAAAAGCATACTGCATAAAGTGGTTTTTCCGGTACCGGAAGGAGCAGACACCGCAAAAATTAAGCCCTTCGGCTTCCCGTCGCCATGAAGCGATTCATTCTTAAAATCAATATTGTCGTTATCGTTATTCATTTTATATTTTGATATTTTAAAATTTTGCTCTTAATTAAGTTTGATGCTCTTTCCCCTCTAATCTCGCGATAATCGTAGAAGTATTAAGCGCCGAAAGGATGATGTGACCCGAATCGGTAATAATCACCGACCTAGTTTTTCTTCCTTCGGTGGCATCCACTAAATTATTTCCATCCTTTGCCGTTTCCCTGAGTCTTTTCATAGGAGAAGAACTCGGCGAAACCACCGCTACGACCCTGTTCTGTAAAACGACGTTTCCAAACCCTATATTTATAAGTTTTTGCATTTAAATAAAAATCAGATTCTATTTAATAAATCTCGTTTTATTATTTTATATTATTATATATATTACGCGAACGATTCTTTATTCCGCCGAAAATCCGAAAGCAGCAGTTCCTCTAACTCGTTGACGCCTACTGCATATGTTCCAAGCTGGGAAACCGCAATGCTTGCCGCGGCGTTTGCGATATAGCATGCATCGGAAATACAAGCTCCAACGCTTTTTGCAACAGCCAGCGTCGAAATAACCGTATCTCCGGCACCGGTAACGTCATAAACTTCTTTTGCGCGCGCTTTTAGGTGTAAAGGACTCCTTCCGTCGTTATAATAAAGCGACATGCCGGACTCTCCTCTTGTGATAAGCAGATAATCCGGTTTGACTTTTTTCATAACAGCCCTGCCCGCTTTTTCAAGCGTTTTTTCGTCCTTTATTTTAATGCCCGAACCGCCTGAAGTTTCATTTAAATTAGGTGTTAAGACTGAAACATTTTTATAGAATTTGAAATTTTCAACCTTTGGATCGAGAGCTATAAATTTATTTTTTTCTCTTAAAAAATTAACTAAACTAGAAAAAAAATTTTTCTCTATTAATCCCTTGCCGTAATCTGAAATTATTACTGCATCTATTTCGTCGGTAATATTTTTAATTCCTTCAAGAAGCCGCCTGTAAACAGAAGCATTAAATTTTCCGTTATCTTCCCTATCGAACCTGACGATCTGCTGATTGTGGGCAATTACTCTGGTTTTAATAATCGTTTGAAAATTTTTTAAAGTTAAAATATATGAACTATCGACATTGCCGATTAATTTTTTTAATATATCGCCGTTGTAATCGTCTCCTACTACTCCGGCTATATAAACTTTTGCGCCGAGTTTAGCCACGTTGCCGACTACGTTGGCGGCTCCGCCCGGCATAAGCTTTTCCGACTTAACGTTAACGACCGGAACAGGTGCTTCGGGGGATATTCTGTTAACGGTTCCATATACAAAATGGTCGACCATGATATCTCCTATAACAAGTATTCTAGCCTGATTAAATTTTTTTACTATATCTATCAAATTTTTTGAAAACGGAATAGGCATTTTATCTGTTTATATTTTTATAAAAATTTCATAAATAAATTTATAGTTTTATCTGCGCAATTTTCGATGTTAAATCTTTCTTTAATAGTTTCTGCGGCAGAATCGGCAAGTTCTTTTAAACCTGGTCTATTATTATACACGAAAATTAATTTTTGATAAATAGCATTTACATCTCCTTTTTTAACCACATAACCGTTTTTGCCGTCTTCGACTACTTCCGGCATGCCTCCGGCATCTGAAACGATTACTATTTTTTTCATAGACATAGATTCTAAAAGAGCAAGCGGAAGTCCTTCTTTTAGCGACGGAAAAACGACGACATCTAATTCGTTTAAAAAAGAAACTAAATTGCTGTCTACAAATCCTACAAAATATATGGAATTAAAAATATTTAAATCTTTAGCTCTTTTTATCAACGTCTCTTTAAGGCTGCCGGCACCGGCTATAAAAAACTTAGCTTCCGGTATTTTAATGAGAACGAATTTTGCTGCTTCGATGAATAAATCTACTCCTTTTTCGCGGGAAAGCCTTGCAATTATACCGACGTTAAACTGCCTTGCCGCATTGTCGATATTATGAAGATTATTATTGCCTGCATCCTCCGAAAAAAAATATTCTTTTCTCACCGGAAGACCTTCCGCTTCTGGATTAAACTTTGAAATATCTATTCCGTTGTAAATAACACCTAATTTTGTTTCATCCATCCCCTGGGATACTAGATTTTCTTTTACCGCATTAGATACGCATATAACATAATCGCAGTACTTATACTGCGCTTTTTTATTTAATCCGTGAGCAGTGGAAACAGATTTTTTTTTTGCTATTTTTGAAGCTAATGCCCCGATAAAATTGGCTTTTGAAAGGTGAGTATGAATTATGTCGAAGTTATTCTTTTTTATAAAGTATGCAATTTTTAATATCGTAAACGGATTATATTTAAAATCCGCTTTTACTAACTTGAAAGGCAATCCGCTTTTAGAAAAAAACTGCTCTACCGACAAATCAGGATTTTTATTGTTACCCGCAACTGCGGACAGAATAAAAACTTCATGCCCTTTTTCTATAAGTTTTTTAGATAAATTGACTACGTAATTCTCTGCCCCTCCAATATTAGACGGAGTAATAAATTCTAAAATTTTCACTGTAATAAGTAATTTATTGTTATTTACGTTATTCTAAGTTATTTTTTTTAAAACAGCTTTTATCTTTTTATATGCGTTGGAAGTTTCGTTTATCGAATCTTTTACTATTCTGTAAATAAGCATCTTGAAAAACTGCAAAGCGCCTTTTTTTTCCTTCATAAACGTTTTAAAATCGTCTATTACCCAGTCTTGCTTTGAAGCAAGTTCTCTAAACGGCGCAGGATGAAAATCTACATTTTTTCTTTCAATTCTTTCAAGCCATCCAAAGTCTGAATATATATACTTATCGATGCGCGGGTCGTAATTTGAAACCCAGTTTTTCAGCCTGTTAATTATTTGAAAGTTATAAAGCCTTTCCATTTCTTTGTCTTTTTTATACATAGCTGCAGGATTTTTGGCTCTGCCGTAATGAAACATATTTACGTTCAAGGGCAAAGCATTTTTATTTTCCATGTTTATTTTGATACCGTTTATATCTTTAAAACCCATAGCATCGCCCCACGAAAAAACCGTTCCGTCGTTCCTAATAATTCTGACTTCTTTATCGTAAAAAAATCTTCTTTCCGACTGTTTAGCATAAGAAAAATAGCCTCCAAAGAAATGTATATAGTCGAAAACAAAGCCTTTAACGTTTTTATCGTTAATATTTTCTTCAAGAACGTGTAAAATCTTTTCATAATCTTTTTCGTGTATGCCTTCATCGCACTGTACGTAAAGTCCATAATCTCCGGTAATATTTTTTATCGCTAAATTGGTTTTTTCGGATAAAATCGTTCCGCTTTTTTTTGTGATTTGCCAGTCGGATTCAATTAATTTAATTTTAGGATTTAAATCTTTCAATTTTTCAAGTTCATTTTTTGTTTGGTCTGCACTTTCGCACACGACTACGATAAATTCATCGACTAAAGGAAGCGCCGACATAATAGATTCTTTAAACGGATAACCCATCAATATGCCGTTTCTTATAAAAGTAAAACCGGAAATTTTCATTTTTTTTATTAAGCTAAATAGTAAATATACTATATGGTTTAAATATTTTTATTCTATTTTTTTAAAATTAAACTTTAATGGGAACTCAATAAGCAATAGTATCCTTTTATAAGGTCTTCGTATAAAATATTATTCATACAATCGGGATATCTTTTAATTTTATAGTCTTGCGTATCGCATAAATTTTTAAAGCAGTGACAGCATCCTATCTTTTTGTCTATTATGAATACTTTATCCGACATAGGAGCGCAGACTGCGGGGTCTGTAGAGCCAAATAACGCTATAGTCGGAACTTTAAGCGCCGAAGCTAAATGCATAGTTCCGTTATCGACCGTTACTGCTAATTTAGAAAGATAAATTAATCCGCCTAGAGCATGTACATCGGTTAAACCCGTTAAATTAACGCTCATATGTTTATTTTCAATCTGATAGTATATCTCTTTGGAAATATCGATATTTTTTTTGCTTCCGGTAATTATTACGAAATATCCTTCTTTGTTCAAGAAGTCCGCAAAAACCGAAAATAAGTAAGGCGGTGCTTCCTTAGACTTCCTTGTAGAACCTGGAGAAAATAAAGCTAATTTAAAATTTTCGACCGTTATCTCCGTTCCGTATCCGTTAAAAGAATTTTGAAGAATATTTTTAGCATTTTTTATATCGCCATCTTCTATATCGTAAACATAATTTTTGTTAAAATATTTATTGCTTGCATTAATATAAAACGGTTCGACAAATTTTAAAGATTTATCTATATTATTTATTTCTCCGTCAAATTTTATGCGATAGCGTAAAAAAAAATTATTTAAAAACTTTTCCTGTCCCGCCTGTTTATCGGAAAGCAAAAATCCAATTATAGAAAACTTTAAAGAAGTAAGAAAATTAAGGCATATATAAAATCTACTTCCGTTTGTTTTATTAATATTTCTAAGCGTCAAAAATAATTTAAAAAAAGTCGCAATACCTTTTATACCGCTAAATTTATCCGTTTCTATTATTTTATAAATATCTTCGTTTCTTCTCAAAACAGCGGAAGCGTTTTTAGAAACGACCGCTACGATCCTGCTCTCAGGAAATTTAAGCTTCAAAGCCCTTATTGCCGGCGTAATAGTTAATACGTCGCCGATATAATTATGCCCGAATATCAGAATATCTTTCATGTTTTTTTAAATAATCCTTTTTAATTATATCGAATACCTTGTCGGGAGTAATTCTTTTCATACACAATACGCATTCGGTCGAATTTTTATCGTCTATTTTATTAAGAGGACATTCTTTTTTAAAACATGGAATACATATAAGATTGTCTCTTAATACGCTAAAATTTTTTCCTACCGGTCCCGTTAGTTCAGGATCGGTCGGACCGAATAAAGCTATAGTTTTAAGACTGTCTATCGAAGCCGCAACATGCATTAGTCCAGAATCGGGCGTTATAAAATAATCCATTTTAGATAAAAGTTCTTTCGTCTGTTTAAGCGTCGTTTTTCCGACTGCGGAGGCGGCATTTTTACCGTTTAATGCCTGCAATATTTCATCCGACAAATATTCTTCCCCTTTGCCGCCAAATATTATTATGCGTATATTATCGCCGAATAAATCCAGTAGTCGCCTTGAAATTTCTATAAAATATTTTACCGGCCATCTTTTAGTTTTCCATGTTCCAGTAGGATTTAAGCCTATAAATATTTTGTTTTCAATATTTTCAAAACTGTTTTTTAAGAAATCATCGGCAAATTTTTTATCCTCCGGCGAGGTAATAAGGAGGAGCTCAGGTTTATCTATTTTTGCTCCGCCGCTGTTTTCCGCCAAAAAAAGATAAAAATTTACGGCATGCTCAAGCGGTCTTCCCTGCCTTACTATCTTTCTATTGCATAAAAATCCTAACTTTGCATATTCTTCATAATATCTGACCGAAGCGCCGCTTAAAAAAGAAAAAATAGACGTTCTATCGACTCCCTGCAAATCGATAACTATATCGTAGCGAAAACTTCTGATTTTTTTTATTAACGACAAATAATCCCTAAATTTAAAATTTTTTTTATCTATAACTAGAACCTCGTCGATGTTTGGATTTAAAAGGGCAATATCTTTAGATTTATCTTCGATAAGCCATGTGATAAAACTGTCCGGATATCCTTTTCTGATAGACTCTATAGCAGGGGTCGCAAGAAAGCAGTCTCCTATCGAACTTAATTTTATAATAAGTATATTCATAAATCTTCACACGTCATATATTTTTATAATTAACTCAATAACAATAATTTATACCTATGCTTATGCAAAAATAAAATAAATTAATAAAAAAGCCTGACTTTAAAAATCTTTCTTTTAAATTTAAAAAAATCGGTATTATGCCTTATAGCAACTCTTTTTAACGCAAAAAAATCTGCTCCATTTTTGACTATGCCGGTTTTAGTAATACATGCTCCTTCGAAACCTGCTTTTATGGCAATAGATTTAACGTCATCGTTATAGTCGCCGTATGGATATGCAAAAAAATTTATTTTAATATCAAGGAGTTCTTCTAATTTTTTTTTGGAGTCTGATATTTCATCAAAAGCTTTTTCTAAAGGAATTTGGGTAAGATGCGGATGAGTTACGGTATGAGCGCCGATTTCTATACCGTATTCCGTCAGTTCCTTAAGCTCCGATACGCTTAACATTTCGTCTTTATTTTCTCCGTTTTTAATATCCCACTCGTTGACTCCGCCTGCAAGTCCGGAAACCATAAAAACCGTAGCATTTACCCCATTATCGCGCATTATTTTAAATCCGCTTGAATAAACGGATTTAGAGCCGTCGTCAAACGTTATAGCTGCATATTTATTATTATTGTTTATTATTAAAGTCTCGCTAATATCGTTGAGCCGCCCGTTTTTTTTATTTTCATCCGCGTAATAATAATCATAGATATTTTTTAATTCGGATAACGATAAAAAAGAATAACCGACATTTTTCAAATATTTAATCTGTCTGTCGAAATTTTCTTCGGCAACATATAAGCCAGGAAATTTGGCGTTTTCTGGATATTTTCCTATCTTATGATATAAAAGAATAATAAATTTTGGTTTTTTAATCATATCTTGTTTATATTATTTTATATTATACTATAATTATAAATTTTTTAAATTCAAATTGTAAATTATTTAAAAACATTATAAGATATTTATAAGGGAAAAAATATTTAAATATGACTGAAAACATAGATTATAAAAATTATAGCTTCAAAAGTTCCAGGACTACTTTATCTATCGTAATTCCTGCTTACAACGAAGAAAATAGAATTAAGCAGACCATTGTCGCATTAAGGTCTTACCTTAAGTCGAAAAAATACTCCTACGAAATAATTGTAGTAGATGACGGAAGTAGCGACGGAACGTTAAACATGCTTAAAGATTCTTTATCGACCGATTTAAGGGTAATAACTATTACGAAAAGCGGCAAAGGCGCAGCCGTTAAGGAAGGAATACTTTCCGCAAACGATGAAAACGAATACGTTTTTTTTATGGACGCGGATCTTTCAACTGGAACGGATGAGATTGGCAATTTTATAGATATTTTTAAAAACGAACCTGAAACCGACGTGATAATCGGTTCGCGATATCTTCCGGAAGGTGCGGTCATCATCCAGCCGCCTTTCAGGAATTTGGTCGGTAGAACATTCAGTTTGATTAAATCTAAATTGCTTGGAATTAATTTTTTCGATTCGCAATGCGGATTTAAAGCTTTCAGGATGCAGACGGCAAAAAAGATTTTTGCAAAATCGGAAATTAAAGGTTTTTCTTTCGACGTGGAAATACTATATATAGCTTTATTAAATAATATAAAAGTTAAAGAAGCCAGCGTAAACTGGCGGCATAAACCTGGAGGACACGTTAATTTAATCGCCGATTCCATGCCTATGCTTATAGATCTTTTTCAAATATTTATAAATAAAAACAAATATTTTTTATAATTAGAATGTCCGTCTTAAGATATAATTAAATAATCGGCAATTAGCCGGACTTTCCGATGATTTTTAAAAAATTAGATAAATCCTTTTACGTTCGCGACGATACAGTTAAAATAGCACGGGAACTTCTCGGAAAATATTTATTGACCGATATAAACGGCAAAGGATTAACTGGAGGAAAAATAGTCGAAACCGAAGCCTATCTCGGAGCTATAGACAAAGCGTCGCACGGTTACGGAAACAAAAAAACTGAAAGAAATAAAAATTTATATAAAGAAGGCGGCTACTCATACGTTTATTTTATATACGGAATGTATTACCTTTTTAACGTAGTAACCGGAAAAGAAAATTTTGCCGATGCGGTTCTTATAAGAGCGA
>JAKAQP010000079.1 GCA_021822485.1 bacterium | reverse complement strand
ATTTATGCTTAAAACTTTAAAATCCAAGCTTTATTTTATCATGGCGGGAGGCTTTATTTTTATCCTTTTGGTCAACCTTTTGCTGATTATTTATTTTAAAGGCATAAAAAAAGAAATGGTCAACTCTGAAGTTATTTCCCAAACGGAGGCGGGCATCAAAACTTTAAAAGGAAACCTCCTTAAGATTATTTTTTTATCCCGTATAAAAATGCTTAAAATTAACGCGGTAAAATCTAAAAAGGCAAAAGCGCAAATAGAAAAATCTTACGATGCAAAAATATTAAAATTAGCCGGCGACTCGAAACCGCTATTTTCAAATATAGCCAATTCACTTACGGGATACACTATGGGTTTCGGCAAGGTTAAAGCGGCTTCCGTCTTCGGAACCGACAAATCTAAACTGCAAATATTTTCGTCCCCAAAAACCGCCGTTCTTTTGAAAAGCCTCAAAAATAAATTTTATATATTCCGTCCCATAGTGGGAAGACTGCTAAAATACCCTCTTCTTCTCGGCGGCGCTATGAGCGCGAAATATTTCGACAGCCGGCTCAGTCCGATGGTTGCCCAGATGACACAGATTAACGGCGCAATAAAAAATTCGTATTATAAAAAGGTAAAATTGCTCGATTATATATTTATGGCATTCCCAATCGTTTTTCTGTTCGGTGCGGTCATAGTCATGCTGTATTTTAAAAATTCCGTCATAAGAGTCTTGAACTTAATCGATGGAAAAATCAAGCAGATCGCCAAAGGCGACCTGACCTCCAAAATCAAAATATCCGGCGTCCATAAAGAAAGCGAAATAGGCGTCCTTATAGAACAGGTCAACAGTTTGGTAGATTCTTTATCCGGCAATGTAAAAGGCATCGTCAACACTTCCAACTCCTTAAGCTCACAGTCGGAACAGCTTAATGCTTCTTCCAAGGAGTTCGAAAAGACCATAGAGCAGATGAGGGAAAAAGCGTCCCGCATAATAGAATCCATTAAACAGATGTCCATAGCCATCATAGAAGTAGCCAAGAACTCTTCTTCTTCCGCCCAGAAGGCTCAGGAAACGGAAAAAGTCGTCGATTACGGCACGAAGTCTGTTCAAGACGTGGCGCGCGAGATGAAAAACATAGAAAAAACCGTATCCGCCGTTTCCGCCACCATTACCGAACTCGGCTCTTCTTCCGAAAAAATCGGGGAAATCATAGGCGTAATAAACGACATAGCCGACCAGACCAACCTTCTTGCCCTAAACGCCGCCATCGAAGCCGCAAGAGCCGGAGAACAGGGAAGAGGTTTTGCCGTAGTAGCGGACGAAGTAAGAAAGCTCGCCGAAAGAACCACCAAAGCTACTAAAGAGATAGAGTCCATGATACTTAGCATACAAAGAAACACGCAGGATGCGGTTATCTCTATGCAGAAAGGAAAAGAGGAAGTCTCCAAAGGAGCCGAGATTGCAGGAAAGTCTGCCGAAGCCATCTCCAACATAAACTCTTTAATGCTCAAACTTAAAGAGATGATAACGCAGATTGCCACCGCCTCCGAGGAGCAGTCGCAGGTTAGCGAAGAGATATCCCTTTCATCCGAAGAAATCGTTAAAGCACAGGACAACGCGCAGGCCGGTTCCAGGCAGGTTATAGCCTCTTCGGAAGAACTTGCGAGAATGGCTTTAGATTTGTCAAATATGGTAAGGATGTTTAAGACGGCGTAAAGTTTTTTAAAAAAATTTAAAAAAATTTGATTTTTTGAACTTTATGTTTTATAATTTAAATATGAGAGGTTTTATGTTTTCATCTTAACTCCTCGATGTAATGTCCTCCTAACCTGCCGGTTATCAACTACTTCCGGCAGGTTTTTTTATTTTATATGCGCTTTCCCCCATTTAAAAAATTTATGCAAAATATAATCAATATGAAATTTCTTAAGGTAGTCTGGTACTGAGGTTTAAAACTGGCTCCCCGAGACGGATTCGAACCATCGACCCAGTGATTAACAGTCACTTGCTCTGCCGGCTGAGCTATCGGGGAATATAGAATGAATAATGTTATGAATTGCACTAATAACTGATAAGATAGTATAAATAAAAATTGCCTTCTTGTCAATATTTTTATTGCGCCGCGTCAACATTTATTTTACTCGTTAAAATATTTTAGCACTAATACCGCGGAAAGCAAAACTCCAGCGGAAAGTATAAGAAAATACAGGACGCTCTGTACGGCTATACCTACGACTAAATATAAAATCAAAATAACGCGCTTAATTTTTTTTAACTCTTCGTCCCTCAGCAAAAAACCGGCAATAAACGCAACTATAATGTAAATCGCCGACTCTATAATAACGGCGTCTATATTTATATTCATAGTCAAAAGTTTTTATATATATTTATGGTTTATATTATATTCGGTTTATATTATATTCCGCATATTATTTTACGTGATTTTATATATTTTATTTTTATCACGATATTACTTTCTTAAAATATTCTACGGTTTTTTTAATTCCGCTTTCTATATCTACCTTAGGGTTATATCCTAGTTTACTTTTTGCAAGCGTTAAATCGGGATTTCTCCGTATTGGGTCGTCTTTAGGCAGTTCTACTAATTTAATTTTCGATTTCGACCCGGTGAGCCGTAAAACTAAATCGGCAAAATCCGATATTGTAAATTCGTAGTTATTTCCCATATTAACCGGTCCGGTAAATCCGCTTTTATCGTTAATAAAGAGCATAATTCCGTCGATTAAATCGGATACGTAGCAGAAAGAACGCGTCTGTTTTCCGTCTCCGTAAACGGTTAAATCTTTCCCTCTTAGAGCCTGAACGATAAAATTCGAAACTACCCTGCCGTCGTTTTCAAGCATTTTAGGTCCGTACGTATTAAAAACCCTTATTACTTTTATATCCGTTCCGTACTGCCTGCGGTAATCGAACATAATAGTTTCGGCTGCCCTTTTTCCTTCGTCGTAGCAAGACCTTATAGAAATTGGATTAACGTTGCCGTTGTAATTTTCGGGCTGTGGATGAACCGACGGCGAACCGTAAACTTCCGAAGTCGAAGTATGAAGAACCGGTATTTTAAGGCGTCTTGCGTTTTCCATAACGTTAAATATTCCGAAAACATTGTCTTTCATAGTTTTCAAAGGGTCTCTTTGATAATGCGGGACGGATGCCGGACAAGCAAGGTTGACGATAAAATCGGCTTCTATGTTAAAAGGCAGGCTTATATCCCACCTTATTAATTCAAAAG